>JAKAZC010000135.1 GCA_021826655.1 Actinomycetes bacterium
AACGTGCCGGCCGGCCACCCGGGACGCCCCCGGCTCCCCGCCGGCCGAGCCAGCCCGGCCGGGCCGCCCGACCCCGCCGACCCTGCCGACCCGGCCGGGTCGCCCACGGAGGGACGGGCCCCGGAGGGCGGGGTACGGCGGTGCTCCCTCCGCCGGCCGCAGCCGAGCCCGGAGGCGGCGCCGGTAGGGTGGTCCGATGCGCGTGATCGGTGGGGAGTACCGGGGCAGGCGGCTGACAGCGCCCGTGGGGGACCACGTACGCCCCACCTCGGACCGGGTCCGTGAGGCCATCTACGACATCCTCTTCAGCCTCGGCGGGGTGGACGGTCTGCGGGTGGCCGACATCTTTGCCGGCACCGGTGCACTCGGTATCGAGGCGCTGTCCCGGGGGGCGGGCTCGGTGACGTTCGTGGACCGGGACCCGCTCTCGGTCGCCGCCGTCCGGGCCAATCTGGTGTCGGCCGGCCTGGGGGACGCGGAGGCCGGTGGGGACGCCACGATCGTGCGGGCCGACGTGGACTCGTGGGTGGCGTCGAGTGCCGCCCACTTCGACCTCGTCCTGTGCGACCCCCCGTACGACTACTCGGCATGGGAACCCCTGATCAGGATGCTCCCGGCCGATCTCGTGGTGCTCGAATCGGATGCAGAACTCCCGCCGGTGGACGGATGGGAGATGCTCAGATCCAGGCGCTATGGGGGTACCATCGTCACGGTTGCCCGCCCGGAGCGGGCGACGCAGAAAGGTGCCACGTGAGGATTGCGCTCATCCCGGGGTCGTTCGATCCCGTCCACAACGGGCATCTGGAGGTCATCGAGCGTGCATCGCGCCTCTTCGACGAGGTCGTCGTGGCCGCGTTGCGCAATCCCCAGAAGAGCGAGGCGCTGTTCGACGACGACGAGCGTCGGGACATGCTGGAGGAGACGGTGGCCCACCTGGCCAATGTGCGGGTGGTGACCATGTCCACCCTGGTGGTGAACGTCGCCCAGGAGGTGGGGGCCAGCGCCATCGTCAAAGGGCTGCGCGCCGTGTCCGACTTCGAGAACGAGTTGCAGATGGCCCAGATGAACAAGCAGCTGTCGGGGGTCGAGACGCTGTTCATCCCGACCAGCTCGGCTCATTCGTTCATCGCCTCACGTCTGCTGCGCGAGGTGGCGCGCTTCGGCGGTGACGTCACCGCGTTCGTGCCCAAGGTGGTCGCCCAGCGGCTCGAGGAGAAGTTCGCCGATGAGTGAGGTGTTCGACGATCTGGACCAGGAGGTGGCCGACGGCGAGCAGGCCGACGCCGAGGCGTACCTGAGGAGCGCACTCGACGTCGTGTTGACCGCCAAGCCGATGCCGCTGTCGTCGTCGGTTCGGGTCGAGCGCGACGAACTCGTCGAGCTCATCGAAGGGGCGCTCGAGCGCCTGCCCGAGGAGATCAAACAGGCCCGGTGGATGTTGAAGGAGCGCGACGACTTCCTGGCGGAGACCCAGCGAAAGGCCGCCGGGATCGTGGAGGAGGCCCGTGTCCAGACCGAGCGAATGGTCCAGCGGACCGAAGTCGTACGCCAGGCAAACCACGTCGCCCAGCGGATCCTCGACGATGCCAACGAGGAGGCGCGCCGTCTCCGCCACGAGGCGGAGGACTATGCCGACAAGAAGCTGGCCAGCTTCGAGATCGTGCTCGACCGCACGATGAAGACGGTCCAGGCCGGACGCGAAAAGCTCCAGGTCAGCCCCATCCCAGCCGTGGAGATCGGCGATCAGGGGGACACGTCTGTGGCTACGGGTGGACCCGGCTCCGACGACGAGCCGGAGGGGTTCTTCGACCAGGACCAGGCGTGAACCTCGCCGTGACGGTCCCCGACGACGCCGATGGCCCGGAACCGGTTCCCGTCGAGGCGTCCCGACGGCCCCCCCGCCCGTTCCTGGTGCAGGTTGCCGCGTTGCGCAAGCAGGGTGGGGCGACCCGGGTCGAGCACCGCGAGGGACCGATCGCCGGTCTCGGAGCGGTATCGGTGGTGGTTCCCGATGAGGAACCGGTGGTACTCGACGTCACCCTGGCCTCCTATCCGGGCGGGATCACGGCCGACGGCACCGTGACCGCGTCCTGGCACGGGGAGTGCCGGCGCTGCGGCGGTCCGGTGGCGGGCAGGGTGTCGGCACGGGTCCGGGAGCGATTCGCGCCGAACGGGGGCACGGACCGGGATGAGGAGGCCTATCCGCTGGAGGGCGACCAGCTCGATCTCGAGCCGCTGGCCCGGGACGCCGTCCTCCTCGACCTCCCGCTGGCCCCGCTCTGCCGCGAGGACTGCGCCGGGCTGTGTCCGACGTGCGGCTCCAACCGGAACGACGAGTCGTGCTCCTGCGCCCCTGTCGTGCACCCGAGGTGGGCCGCCCTCGATGCCCTGCGTGACCAGGACCCCTCGATCTGACCCCGTCCTCGATCTGACCTAGGATGTCCTCCTTATGGCCGTTCCGAAGAAGAAGACCTCCAAGGCGAAGAGCCGCAGCCGCCGGGCATCCAACTGGGTGCTGAAGGCCCCGGCGCGGTCGGTGTGCCCCCAGTGCAAGACCGCCAAGCTCCCGCACATCGTGTGTCCCAACTGCGGTTGGTACAAAGGCCGTCAGGCCATCGACGTAGACTAGTGGCGCGAGGCGGACCCCGGCCGACGGGGGAGGCGTTCCGCGCCCTCCCGGTCGCGGTCGACGCAATGGGTGGGGACAAGGCACCTGACGAGATCGTCGCCGGGGCGCGCCACGTCGCCGCGAACGGCGACATCGGGGTACTGCTGGTGGGCCTCGAGGGGAGGATGGGCGACACTGCCGACCTGCCAACGCTCCACTGCGCCGAGGTCATCGGCATGGATGACGACCCCGGCCAGGGCGTCCGACGGAAGAAGGACTCGACCCTGGTGCGGGCCGCCGAGGCGGTACGCGACGGTCAGGCCATGGCCATGGTCTCGGCCGGCAACACAGGTGCCACGATGGCCTCGGCCCTCCTGCGGATGGGGCGACTCCCCGGCGTGATCCGGCCGGCGATCGCCACGCCGATCCCCGATCTCAAGAAGGACCATCCGACGGTGATGCTCGACGCGGGGGCGAATGCCGAGGCCACGGTACCGATGCTCATCCAATTCGCTCAGATGGGCGCGGCCTACTCGACGGCGCGCTACGGAGTGAGCCGGCCCCGGGTGGCACTGCTGTCGATCGGCGAGGAGAAGTCGAAGGGTACGCCGCTCGTCAAGGAGGCCCATGCGCTCCTGGCCGAGGGTGGCCACGGTGACTTCGAGTTCGTCGGCAACGTCGAGGGTCGGGACTTCTTCGACGATCACGCCGACGTCATCGTGACCGACGGGTTCACCGGAAATGTCGCGCTCAAGACACTCGAGGGCACGCTGCGCTTCCTGATGTCGGCGCTCACCGGGATCCTCACCCGTCCCGAGGTGGCCGACGCGGCGGACGTCCTGTTCCCGCACCTGCTCCCCCTCGCTGGCAGACTCGACCCCGAGACCACGGGCGGCGCCATGCTGCTCGGGGTCGATGGGGTCTGCGTCATCAGCCACGGGTCGTCGACCTCGGTCGCCATGGTCAACGCCATCACCGTCGCCCATGACGTCGCGGTAGGCGGCCTGGTCGCGGCCATCGCAGCTGCCGTGCGGCCCCCGGCCGACGGCAGTGAGCCGGCGCCTGCTTCGGGCTGACCCGCCGCCCTCCCGGAGCGTGCCGGGCCTGGGCGCGGTCGGTCGGCTCGTGGGCGGCGGCGCCGGACGCGCAGCCGTCGGGTGCGGACCGACTGCGTGCCCCGGGTCGAGCTCGGCCCGTTTGCTCAGCTGGGCCACCGGTCGCGACGGAGGGAACGGTGGACCGGACTCGGATGCTCGACCCGGTCGTGCGGTCCGGCGGGCCGGTGCAACCGTTCGTCGGTTCCCCGGGCGCGACCGTGCCCGATGTGAACACCCCGAAGGACGTCGGATCAGACGAAGCGAACGTCGACGACCCGACGTTCACCACGGCGACCAGGGCCAGCGGCGCGAGGTCCGTCCGCACCAGGGGAATCGGGTCGTCGGGTCGATCCCGCGCTCGGGTCTTCTGCCCACGAGCCGCAGGGGGCGCCTGCCCCGGGTCGACGGGGAGTCAGTCTCGGGCGAAGGCTGCCAGGTCGCGTGCGGTGTCCCGGCTGACATCGGGGCAGGCGATGGTGAAGATCTCCGTGCCGTGCGTGGTCCCCATCTGCTGTCGACAGCGGGCCGGGACCCCGGCCCGCATCAGTAGCCGGTAGAACTCGATCCCCTCGTCGCGCAGCGGGTCACACTCGTTCACGTTGATCACCACCGGGGGCAGGCCGGTCACGTCGTCGACGGTGGCGAAGAGGGGCCAGGCCAGCGGGTCGCCGGCCTCGAACGCCTCGATGCCGTAGCCCATGCGCCCCCGGTTGGAGTGCAGGCTGAGCAGGATGCCCTCGTTCTGGGTCGATGACGGGAGCCGGTCCTGGGGCCACGTGCCGGCGAGGTACGGGCACAGCGCGTACAGCCCCTTGACCATGCCGATGTGACCGGCCCGGAGGAGCGACATCCCGGTGGCGAGCGCGAGGTTGCCGCCACCGCTCTCACCGGCGATCACGACCCGTGACGGGTCGATCCCGAGGTGGGCCGCGTGGTCGACGGTCCAGTGGAAGCCCGAGATGCAGTCGTTCAGGCCGGCGGGATAGGGGGCGACCTCGGGCACCGACGACGCCGACACGGCGTTGCGGAAGTCGATCATCACCACGGCCACCCGATTCGCGGCGATGAGCTTGCCCCAGCCCCGGTACATCCCGTCGAAGCAGGACAGGTTTGTCATCCCGCCACCGTGGATGTAGTACACGCAGGGAAGCACCTCTTCGGTGTCGGGTCGGATCACCTGGAGGTTGACGGAGTTCCTGTCGGGCGACGATGTCACCTGTTCGGTGTGGATCAGCAGCCCTGCGGACGGGGCGGCGTCCTCCGTGTCACACAGATCCATGAAGGTGCGGAAGACCTCGGTGGCCTCGAGCGCCTCGGGCGTGTTGGCCTCGGCCACGAGTACGTCACGACTGGCGACGTCGGTCGCCGCTAGCGGGGGAATCGCAGCGAGGAGGGCCTTGATCCGCGGATCGATGCGGGGATCCCTGGCGATGTCGTGGGACATGGTGTGCTCCTGGCGTCGAGATCGTTCGGCGGTGTGGGCCGGCGGATCATGTGGGCTGGGCCGGGCTGGGCCGGGCTGGGCCGGGATGGGCGTCGGGGATGGGCGTCGGGGATGGGCGTCGGGGCGACACGGGCCTGCGGGAGGACCCGGGCGGCCGGGCCCGCCGGATGACCGGCTCGGACCGGTTGCCCGACCTAACGACGGAGCAGATCCTTCGCGATGTGGGTGACCTGGATCTCGTCGGTGCCGGCGTAGATCTGGAAGACCTTCGCGTCCCGGGCGAGCTGCTCGACCCGGAACTCGGACGTGTAGCCGTTGCCACCCATCAATTGGACGGCCTCCATGGCCACCTCGGAGGCTGCTTGGGCGGAGTACAGCTTGAGCGCCGAGGCCTCGGCGAGCGTCAGGTCCTTGCCGGCGGCCGAGGTCTCGATGTGACGGAAGACGAGATTCTCGACGTTGAGGCGGGCGATCTCCATCTTCGCCAGTTTGAGCTGGATCAGCTGGAACTCACCGATCGGCGTGCCCCACAGGACCCGGTCCTTGGCGTACTGGACCGAGAGTTTGAGACACTCCTCGATGACCCCGAGGGACATGGCGGCCACGCCGGCCCGCTCGGTCACGAAGTTGGACTTGGCCGACTCCCGGCCGGCGCTGCCCCGCTGCTCCTGCTCGCCGAGTAGGTGGTCCCTTCCCACCCGAACGTCGGTCAGGAACAGCTCGCCCGTGGGGGAGGAGTGCAGGCCCATCTTGCGAAGCGGCTTGGACTGCTCGAGGCCGGGAGTGCCCCGGTCGAGGACGAAGGTGAGCACCGGTCGGTCCCGGACCGGGGTGTCCGAGCCGTCGTCCAGCTTGGCGTAGAGCACGATGGTGTCGGCGTACGGGCCGTTGGTGATCCACGTCTTCGAACCGTTGATGACGTACTCGTCGCCATCCCGCCGAGCCATCGTGGTCATGCCGCCGAGGGCGTCCGAGCCGGAATTCGGTTCGGTGATGGCCCATGCGCCGATCTTCTCCGTGGTGAGGAGATCGAGACCCCAGCGCTCCATCTGGGCCGGGGTACCCCCCTTCATGATGGTGCCGCCCGCCAGTCCGACGCTCACGCCCATGGACGTGACGATGCCCGGGCAGTGATGGCACAGTTCGATGATCGGGATGAGGGTCATGGCCGCCGCGCCGCCGTCGCCGGTGCGCGCCGCCCGTTCCTCGGAAGTCTCGGCCGTGCCGGCCGCCTTGCGCTCGAGCTGCTTCTTGAAACGGTCGCGAGCCATCTGGTCCATGCCGAACGTGGCGTACAACTTGCGGATGATGTCGTAGGGAGGAACGTCATCGTGCTCGACGGCGTCGATCTGGGGAACCACCTCGGCCTCGGTGAACCGGCGGACGGCGTCCCGTACCATGAGTTGCTCGTCTGACCACTCGTACACTTCGACCTCCCGTCGACGGACCCGGCTCCCGTGGGTGGATCCCATCGGGCCCGGGGCAGAGGCTAATCGCGTACCGCCTACAGTCGGGGTGTGCGCCTGAAGCGGAAGTCGGAAGGTATCCCGTTCGAGCGATGGGGCGGCCAGCCCTTCTTCGACGCGCTGGTCGAGCACTTCTACGTGGGCATCGCCACCGACCCGGTGCTCCGTCCGATGTATCCCGACGACCTGACGGAGTCCAAGGCGCACCTGGCGCTCTTTCTCGGGCAGTACTGGGGCGGCCCGGACACCTACAACCAGACCCGGGGTCATCCGAGGCTGCGGATGCGGCATGCCCCGTTCGCGATCGGACCGGCCCAGGCGGAGTCCTGGATGCGTCACATGACCGCGGCCGTCGACGCAATGGGGATGCCCCCCGATGACCGGACCGAGCTGCTCGACTATCTGTCGATGGCCGCCCAGAACCTCCAGAACGCACGCTGACCCGGTGGTCGTGCCGGGCTGTCGGACCGGATCCGGCTACCAGGTGGTGCCGAGGACCGTCCGCATCGTGGCTTCGAACGCCGCGTCGTCCATGGCCGCCCGGGCACCCAGTACCAGGGCTGCGTCCTCGCCGACGGTGACGCGCAGCGGTGGGGCCGAATCCTCG
>JAKAZC010000136.1 GCA_021826655.1 Actinomycetes bacterium
CATGCGCTCGGCCACCACGTTCCGCTGGATCTCGTTGGTGCCGGCGTAGATGGGCCCGGCCAGCGCGAACAGGAAGCCGTCCAGCCACGGGGAGTCGGCCCCGTCCCCGTGGAGCTCCGCCTCGGGTCCGAGCAGATCGAGGGCGGCCCGGTGGATGGCCAGGTCGGTGTCGGACCAGTGGATCTTGTTGGCGCTGGCCTCGGGCCCCACCGACCCGCCGTCGAGTACCCGGGTGGCGGTCCACAGCGTGTTGAGCCGGTAGGCCTCGGCGTCCGTCCACGCCCGGGCCACGGCGTCGGCGCTGCGACGGGCCCGGTCGGGGTCGGCGGCCAGGCACCGGGCGTACAGGTCGACCAGCCGGTCGGCGGCCCGGGTGTAGCGGGCCGGGCTGCGGAGGCTGAGGCCCCGCTCGGACCCGGCGGTGGCCATGGCCACGTTCCAGCCCCGGCCGTCGTCGCCGAGCACGAGGTCGTCGGGCACGAGGACGTCCTCGAAGAACAGCTCGGCGAACCCGGTCTCCCCGTCGATCTGGGGGATGGGGTGCACGGTCACCCCGGGGGTGGCCATGTCGATGAGGAAGTAGGTGAGGCCCCGGTGCCGCTCGGCCTCGGGATCGGTGCGGAAGAGGCCGAAGCACCATTCGGCGAAGGCGCCGCGCGACGCCCACGTCTTCTGCCCGCTCAGGACCCAGCCACCCTCGGCGTCCGAACGGCGGGCCCGGCTGCGGATGCCGGCCAGGTCGCTGCCGGCGTCGGGCTCGGACCACCCCTGGCACCAGATCTCGTCGGCGGAGGCCATCGGTGGGAGGAACCGCGCCTTCTGGGCATCGGTGCCGAATTCGAACAGGGTGGGGGCCAGGAGGAAGATCCCGTTCTGGCTCACCCGCAGCGGGGCCTGCGCCCGCCAGTACTCCTCCTCGAACACGAGCCACTCGACGATGCCCACGCCCCGCCCGCCGAATTCCTCGGGCCACGACACGACCGACCACCGGTCGGCGGCCAGCTCGGCCTCCCAGGCGCGGTGGGCCTCGAACCCCTCGGCCGTGTCGAGGGAGGGCAGCGACCGGGGCGCGGGAGCGTGGGCGCCCAGCCACGCGCGGGCCTCGGCCCGGAACGCCTCCTGGGCGTCGGAGTAGTGCAGGTCCATGGGCTGGTCGTCCGGCTCGTCCATCGGGTGCGTCCCTCGTTCGGTCGGGGGCGTGGGGCGCCCGGCACGGTCGAGGGAAATCTGACACACCACCAGATTTCCGGCAACCGTGGCCCATCGGTCACAATGGCTCCATGGCCAGCGCTGTGATCGTCGACGTCGTCCGCACACCGGTAGGGAGGAAGAACGGGCGCCTGTCCGGGTGGCACGCGGTGGATCTGGCCGCCCAGCCCCTGGCCGCGCTGGTGGCACGCAACGACCTCGACCCGGCCCTGGTGGAGGACGTGATCTTCGGCTGCACCATGACCGTGGGCGAGCAGGCCATGAACATCGGGCGCAACGCGGCGCTGGCCGCGGGGTTCCCCGACACGGTGCCGGGGACCACCGTCGACCGTCAGTGCGGTTCGGCGCAGCAGGCCGTGCACTTCGCCGCCCAGGCCGTCGCCTCGGGGGCCATGGACATCGTGATCGGCGGCGGCGTCGAGGCGATGAGCCGGGTGCCGATCGGCTCGACCACCGAGCACGGTCCCGGCGACGCCTACGGTCCGACCGTGCACGGCCGGTTCGACTTCATCCACCAGGGGGAGTGCGCCGAGGAGATCGCCCGTCGCTGGGACATCAGCCGCGAGGCGATGGACCGGTTCGCCCTGCAGTCCCACGACCGTGCCGCCCGGGCCATCGCCGAGGGCCGGTTCGACCGGGAGATCATGCCGCTGGCGACCCGCCGGGCCCGCATCGAGGACAAGGTGGCGGTGGCCGGCACCGACGAGGGCGACCCGGCCGCCGAGGGCCGCCTGACGTTCGACGAAGGCGTCCGTGCCGGCTCCACCTACGAGAAGCTGGCGTCCCTGCCGCCCTGCTTCGTGGACGACGGACTGGTCACCGCCGCCTCGTCGTCGCAGATCTCCGACGGTGCGGCGGCGGTGCTGATCATGTCGGAGGAGCGCGCCGGACAGCTCGGGCTGACGCCGCGCGCCCGGTTCCACACGTTCGCCGTGGCAGCCAACGACCCGGTGATCATGCTGACCGCGCCGATCCCGGCCACGACGCTGGTGCTCGAGAAGGCCAAGCTGTCGCTCGACGACATCGACCTGGTGGAGATCAACGAGGCGTTCGCCTCGGTGGTGCTGGCGTGGGAGAAGGAGCACCATCCGGACATGGACCGGGTGAACGTCAACGGCGGGGCCATCGCCATCGGCCACCCGACCGGAGGCTCGGGTGCGCGCCTGCTGGCCACCCTGCTCAACGAGATGGAGCGCACCGGCGCCCGCTACGGGCTGCAGACCATGTGCGAGGGGGGCGGACAGGCCAACGCCACCATCATCGAGCGCCTGGGCTGATGTGGCCGGGCCGGGTGGCGGCGCACCGGGCCGCCCTCGGTCACGTGGGCGCCCGGCGGGCCCGCCCCGCGCGGCGGGTGCCGGAGCACGCCGCTACGCGGGGAGGTCTGATTGGGGGGTGGTCTCCGCCTGCTTGGTGAAGTCGACGTGCTCGGCACGCACCGGCCGCGACATCAGGTACCCCTGGTAGAGGTCGCAGCCGAGGGCTGCCACCCGAGCCAACTGTGCGGGGGTCTCGACCCCCTCGGCCAGGACGACGAGTCCCAGCGCCTTCGAGAGCTGCACGATGGCGGCCACGATGGCCTCGTCGGTCTCGAGGATGCCGAGGCCGTCGACGAAGGACTTGTCGATCTTCAGCACCTTGACCGGGAACCGCTTCAGGCGGGCCAGCGAGGACTCTCCGGTACCGAAGTCGTCGATGGCCAGGCCGACGCCCATGGCGTGGATGCCGTTCAGTGCCTCGACCGTCTCGGTGGTCTCGCTCATGAGGAGGGACTCGGTCACCTCGAGGACGAGGCCCTCGGCCGGGAGCCCCGAGTCGGCCAGCGCCTCGGCGATGGTGGCGAGCAGGGTGGCGTCACTCAACTGGTGCACCGACAGGTTGACCGTGATGTACGCCTGCTCGGCGCCAGGAACCTCGCGGCGCCAGCGGGCCATGGTGGAGCACGCCTCACGCAGGACCCAGCGACCGAGCGAGAAGATCAGGTCGGTCTCCTCGGCGAAGGGGATGAACTCCATCGGGCCGAGCAGGCCGCGGGTCGGGTGGTTCCAGCGGACCAGCGCCTCCAGCGCCACGATCTTGCCGTCGGCCACCGAGGCGATCGGCTGGTAGTGGACGACCAGCTCGTCGTTCTCGATCGAGTGGCGCAGGTCGTCGTAGATCTCCAGCCGGGCCACCGAATTCTCGCGCAGCGACTCGTCGAACACCTCGACGCGCGAGCGCCCGTTGTTCTTGGCCTTGAACATGGCGGTGTCGGCCTGCTGGAGGATGTCCTGGGCCGTCTGGTCGCCCCGGACCACGTAGGCCACGCCGACGCTGGCCGTCACGACCACCGACCGACCGGTCGACAGGGTGAACGGCGTCTCGGTCACCGAGGAGTACTCGTTGGCGAGGGCGACCGCGTGCTCGAGGTCGCGGACGTTGGGACACAGCACGACGAACTCGTCGCCGGAGAACCTGCTCACCACGTCGCCCCGCCGCGACGCCGTCTTGAACCGACGGGCAAGTTCCTTCAGCAGCTCGTCCCCGCTGGTGTGGCCGAAGGAGTCGTTGATGAGCTTGAAGCGGTCCAGGTCGATGAAGAGCACGGCCAGGTTGGTCTCGTGCTGCATGGAGAGCATCAGCTCGTGCTCGAGCTCGTTGTTGAACGCCTGGCGGTTGCCGAGACCGGTGAGCGAGTCGTGGAAGGCCATCCACTGGAGCTGGGACTCGGCCTCCCTACGGTCGGTCACGTCGGTGAACGAACAGACGACCATGGGCGAGTCGGTCCGGCTGGCCCCGGTGAGGAGGCGTGAGCTCATCGACAGCCACTGGAAGCCACCGGATCCGTCGGTCACGCCGATCACCACGCCGTCCTCGGGCTCACCCGTCCGCTGGGTGCGCACGTGGGGGAACCCGTCGGCGGTGAGCGGCTGGCCATCCGACGACGTGGCGATGGCGTCGCCGGTGAACATCCGGTGGCCCACGAACCCGGTGAGCCGGTCGCCGAGGATGGTGGACGCCGCCTGGTTGTGGGCACTCATCTCGCCTGACTCGTCGAAGAGGATGATGCCCTCGCTGAGCGACGCCACCACCGCCTCGTAGCGCTCCTCGGCGGCACGCCGGCCGGCCTCGGCCTGGCGGGCGTCGGTGAGCTCGGTGCAGACGACGACCCAGCCGTAGGGCTGGGCGTTGTCGTCGATCAGGGGGTCGATCGACACCAGGACGTCGACGTCCGACCCGTCCTTGCGGTGGTGGGTGTGCTGGCCGCGCCGCAGGACGGACGCGCTGTCGGTCCGGTTGGCCGTGACCACGGTGCCGACCGACAGCCCCTTCACCTCGTCCTGCGACCAGCCGTAGATGGACTGCGCCGCCTGGTTCCAGCTCTCGATGCGGCCGTCGGTGTCGATGCCGATGATGGCGTCGGAGACGTGGGCCACCAGGCTGGCCTGGTACCGGGCGGCGGCCTCGGCGGCCAGGCGCTCGGAGATGTCCCGGGCGATGACCTGGAACGCCGGCTCGCCGTTCCACGTGGTGCGGACACTGGTGAGCTCCATGACGGTGGAGGTGCCGTCGTAGGACTTGATACGCGCTTCGCCGTGCTCGAAGAACTGGCCGTCCTCGGTCAGTTGCCCCAGGCGCTCGAGCATGCCGGGGATGTCGCCGGCATCGACGATGTCGGTCACCGGACTCCCGTAGTACTGGGCGACGATCTGCGCGTAGTCCGTCTCCGACGAGTCGGTGAAGATCAGTTTGGCGGCGGCCCGGTTGCCGTAGACGAGTCGACCGTTCTGGTGTACGGCGACGACGTCGGGCGAGACCTCGGTCAGGAGCCGGTAGCGGCTCACCAGCTCGCCGAGCTCGCGCTCGAAGGTCTGCTGGGCCGTGATGTCGAGGACCAGGCCGCTGTAGTAGCGCGGCCGAGCCGTGGTCATGGTGGGTGTCCGGGTGGGGAGCGCGGTGGGGGACGCCCGCACCACGACGGTGTGATCGGTGCCGTCGGGGCAGGCGACGACGAGGTGCAGCTCGAACGCCGACGGAGAGAGGCCGGCGCGCAGCGGGGCGAGGACCGGTTCGAGTAGGAGTCCGCCCACCGATCCGGCGTTGGCCGACAGGTCGGGGTCCGCACCGAGGACTGGTCCCACCGGCCCCGCGCCTCGGGCATCGGACGGACCGGCGCCCGGCAGTTCGGGACCGGCCGGGCGCGGCTCGGACTCGGCGTTGCGGACGGCGAATCCGAGGGTGCCCTCGGGAAACCCGAACAGCTCCTCGACGGGGGACGACCAGCAGAGCGCGTCGACTGTCGTGTCGTAGATCCAGACGGCGGTGGGGAGCCCCGACCCCATGAGGTCGAGCTCCTGGGAGATCTCGAAGGGCCGGTCACCGAGGATCGACGTGGTCTGTCCCACGCGATCGAAGACGGTGTGTCGAGGTTCGGACTCCTTCGCGTTTCCCATAGACCTCCAGCATCGGCCCGGACGCGGGCAACCTTGAGCCGGAAGTCGCCCCTGGGCTGGAGGTTCAGGCCGTGGGCTCGCCGATCACGATAACGGAGTTGAAGCCACCCATCCCGATCGAGGACTTCACCATCGGCCCCGGCATGCGAGGGGTCAGACCGTCGAGCAACCGGGGGTGCCCATGGGCCACGGTGCGGGGAGCCGGGACGAATCCGGTCTGGTACGCGTAGATCGTGGCCAGGATCTCGACGGCGGATGCCGCCGCCTGGCAGTGGCCGGTCAGCGGCTTGACCGAGAAGATGCCGTAGGCGTCGGGGAACAGCTCGTCGAGCACCCGCGCCTCGGCCGCGTCGCACTGGGCGGTACCGGGGCCGTGGGCATTGAGGTAGGCCACCTCGGACGGGTCGACCCCGGCGGCGTCCAGTGCGTCACGGAAACACCGGAAGACCTCGTGGAGGTCGGGGGTCATGGCGACCGCGTTGAAGCCGTCCATCGACATCGCCCCACCCAGCACTGTCGCCTGGCTTCCGGCGTCGCGGCCGGAAAGCACCATGGCCACCGCTGCCTCGCCCCCGACGAAGCCGCGGCTCCCCTCCTGGAACGGTCGGCACGCTTCGAACGGCGGCGTGTCGAGGACGGCCACGCCTACGTCGCTGAACCCCCGCAGGTTCTGAGGGTGACCCGACAGGTCGGTGGCGAGGAGGATCACGTCCGTGGCGATGCCCGAGTCGATCCACGATTTGGCGGTGATGATGCCGGCGTTGCCCGAGGCGCACATGGCCGAGACCGACATGGCCGGCCCGTGGAAGTCGTTCTCCTTCATCAGCATGGAGATGACGGTGGACGGCATCATGTTCACCCAGCGGCGAGCCCGGACCCGCGACTCGGCCGACCGGTAGAAGTCGCTCCACATGTCGACGTCGCCCAGTACGAGGCTGTGCACGACGCCGACGGTCCCGCCCGGCTCCCATCCACGACCACACGCGTCGGCGATGGCCTCGCGGGCGGCGAATCGCAGTGCCTGCATGAAACGGCTCGGACCGTCCCGACGGTCGCCCTCGTCGGTGATCCGCGAGAGGTAGGCGAACCCGCCGTCGACGAAGCCGTCGAGGCCGGTGGTCAGCTTGACGGCGCTCTCACCCAGCAGGAAGCCGTCCCACATGTGCTTGGTCCCCCAGCCGTAGCCGGTGACGGCACCGACGCCGGTGATGTGCATCGGGGAGCCTGTGGCCCGCCGAGTCGTCGGGGCCGACCGGTCGACTGCATCCGACATCTGACCTCCCAGGTCGCTCCATGTCCGACGGAGCCGACATCGTGCGACGGAGAGCGGATTCCGTGGTCGTGGTCGGTCGGCGGGCTGCTGCGGTACTGCGGTGCGGGTTGCGGCGAGGACAAGAGTATGGCCCACTTTGAACGGCGAAACAATGGGCAATCACCGGGCGGGACCCGTCGAGGACGCACCTCTGGACACGGCCCCGCCGAAGCGCTTGTGGTCTCGCGCGTTAATCATTGTGACTTACGCGACTCGTAGGGGCTTGCCGTCGTAGGTCCAGCGGAACGGTTGAGCT
>JAKAZC010000137.1 GCA_021826655.1 Actinomycetes bacterium
CGCCGCCAAGGCGCTCGAACGGACCCTCCAGACCGAGCGCGCGGCGCTGGTCACGTGGTGGCTGGCCCGGATGGTGGCGACCACCCAGCCACTGGGCGAGAAGCTGACCTTCCTCCTGCACGGCCAGTTCCCGACGGCCGTGTCCAAGGTCCGCTTCCCCCTCTACATGCACGGACAGAACCAGCTGTTCCGGACCCTGGGCGGCGGCGACTTCGCCACCCTCACCCAGGCGGTCTCGACCGACCCCGCCATGCTGATCTGGCTGGACGCCGGGTCGGACAAGGCGGCCGACCCCAACGAAAACTTCGCCCGGGAGCTCATGGAGCGCTTCACCATGGGGATCGGCACGTACACCGAGGCCGATGTGCGGGCGGCGTCGTACTGCTTCACCGGATGGACGGTCGGACCCGGCGGGATGTTCACCGTCGACGCCCGCACCCACAGCACGGTGCCGCAGACCGTCCTCGGGACCACCGGGGTCACCACCGGCCAGCAGGTGATCGATCTGGTCACCCGCAGCGAGGCGTCGTCGAGGTTCGTGCCGGCCCGGCTGTGGAGCCACCTGGCCTACCCGGTCACCACCGACGATCCCGTGGTGCACGATCTGAGCGCCGGCTACGCCCGGGACCGCAGCATCGCCTCGCTGGTGCGGGCCATCCTCGAGCACCCGCGGTTCACCACCCCCACCACGGCGGCCGGACTGGTGAAGCAGCCCACGGAGTACGTGGTGGGCGCCCTGCGGGCGCTCGGCTTCACCGGTGCCGATCTCCTGGGCGGACGGCCCCGGCTCGGCACGACCATGGCCGACATGGGCCAGGTCCTCTTCGACCCGCCGAGCGTCGGCGGGTGGGCCCAGAACCAGTACTGGCTGTCCACCTCGGCCGCCCTGGCCCGGTGGCGGTTCGCCGGAGCGCTGTGCCGGGCGGCCGACCTGTCGCCGGTGGCGGACGCCGCCCCCGGCTCGCGGGTGGACGCGGTGGCCGGACTCCTGTCCATCCCCACCTGGTCGGCCGCCACGGCCGCAACCCTCGCCCGTGCCTCCGCCGACCCGGTGACCCTGATGACCCTGGCCCTCAATTCGCCCGAGTACGTCACCAATTAGATGCGTCCGTCACCAACCGAGGTGTGCCATGCCTGACCACCGACCCGAACCGAACCGCTCGCGCAACGCCCCCGGGGGCGGCACCGAGCCCGACCCGCCGGTCGGGACCGGTCGACCGGCCATGGGCCGCCGCCGGTTCCTGGCCCTGGCCGGGGGCATGGGCACCGCCGGCCTGCTGGGCGCCGCCCTCGGGCCCCGGGCCTGGGACGGGTTGTTCGGGGCGTCGTCGTCGGGCGGGGCGGTGCCCGACGGTCGACTGGTCCTGGTCACCCTCTACGGCGGGAACGACGGCATGAACACCGTCATCCCGTACCAGGACCCCGCCTACGCACCACTGCGTGGGCCCCTGGCCATCGATCCGTCCACGGTGCTCCCGCTGGGGGAGGGGTTCGGGCTCCATCCCTCGATGCCCGGCTTCAAGAAGCTGTGGGACGCCCGGCAGCTGGCGGTGGTGGAGGGGGTCGGGTTCGCCGATCCCAACTTCAGCCACTTCGCGTCGATGGACATCTGGCAGAGTGCCGTGCCGTCCGGAGCCGAACGCACCGGCTGGATCGGGCGCTGGCTGGACCGCACGTCGGGCGGTCCGTTGCGGGCGGTCGGGGTCGGCCCGACCCTTCCGGTCGTGCTCACCGGGGACACGGTCCAGGGCGTGACGGTCCCGGCCGGCAGGTTGGTGCTGCCCGGGGCGGCGGGGGAGCAGGCGCTCTACGCGTCGCTGGCCGGCGGCGACCGGAACGACGCCGTGCTCCGCGGTCAGGCGGCGCAGTCGGAGTCCGAGCTCCTGCAGGTCCGCGCCCGACTGGGTCCGATACTCGATCGTTCGGCGACCACCGACCCGCTCGGTCTGCGGTCGTCCGGCGGCTCGGCGGCGGAGGCGCAGCAGGGTCTGGCCATCGCGCAGGGGGGTGGGGGCCGGGCCGGCGCCGGTCTCCTGGCCACCCAGCTCAGCCTGGTGGCCAACCTGATCCTGGCCGGCGCATCGAGCCAGGTCTACAGCTGCGAGCTCGGTGGGTTCGACACCCACACCGACCAGGCCCCCACCCAGAAGGCGCTGCTGGGCGAGCTCGACACCGCGGTGTCGGCATTCGTCGACGCGATGGCCCACGACCCGAAGGGACAGGGGACCGTCGTGCTCGTCTACACCGAGTTCGGTCGACGGGTGGGAGGCAACGCCAGCGGCGGTTCCGACCACGGGTGGGCGAACGCGGTGTTCGCCGCCGGACCGCCGGTCAAGGGTGGCTGGTACGGGCAGCCGCCCGACCTCGCCACGCTGTCGGACGGCAACGCCGTCTACACGACCGATTTCCGCTCCGTCTACGCCACCGTGCTGGGCCAGGTGGTCGGCGTCGACCCGTCCCCGTTCCTGCAGGGGTCCTTCGCGGCCCTGCCCTTCCTGTGAGCCGGCGGCCGGTGGGTCGCGTCCCCGTGCGGCACGGGCCGGCCGGCCGGTCCGTGCCACCGACCCCGGATCCATCCGACCTCCCTCCACCCGACAACCGGGCCCCCGGCCCACGACAGCGACAAGGAGCACCATCATGACCGAAGGACCCGCCAGCGGACAGGGCGTCGGACCCGGCTACCGACCGGGCGATCCGTATCCCAGCTTCATCCCGGTCGACCTGCCCCCACCCGACCCCCGGGCACCCGGCACGCCGCCCGGACGAACGGGGCGGTCCCGCCTGTCGGCGTTCGCCGCGTCCCATCGGCTCCCCGTCGAGATCGGTGCGGTGGTCGTCGCACTCCTGGCCGGGACCGGCATCGGCCTCGCCCTCCAGGGTGGGGGTGCGGGATCCCCCGTGGCCTCCTCCACCCCCGCGGCGGCGAGTCCGCTCCCGGCCGCCGGGACCCCCGTCGTCGCCCCGGCCGACAAGCTCCGGTCCGTCCGGGGGCAGATCACGGCGGAGTCCGCGTCGACGTGGGACGTCGTCACGCCACGGGGTCGGACGTTCACGGTGACGCTCACGCCCATGACCAAATTCGGGACGGTGGTCTCCCCGGCCAGCGCGGCCCAGTTCGTGGTGGGGGACACCGTCGCGGTCCGGGGCACCTCGACCGGGACGACGATCACCGCGGTGCGGATCGTGGTGCCCCGCACGCCGGCGGCCCCGCCGACGACGGTGCCGGGGACGACGCCGTCGACCCCGTCGACACTCGGTTGAACGGGCCCACCCGGGCGGGTCGGCGGGCGCGGCCGTGCCCGCGCTCGGTCAGTCGGTCTCGCGGTGGGCGGCCGACGCACGCCGGCGCTGGAGCAGCCAGCCGGCCAGGATGGCGAACGCGCCGAGTACGGCGAGCGAGCCCGGGTCGGTGCCGGTGAACGCCAGCGCGCCCGGCTGACCGCTGCTGGTGGCCGATCCTGCGCCGCCACCGGTGAAGGGGAGCGCGGCCGACTGGGCCTGGACCTGACCGCCTTCGCCACCCCGTCCTTCGCCGTTCCCCTGACCGCCGTTCCCCTGACCGCCGCCGTCACCGCGACCCGGACCGCACCCCGGGTCCTCGTCGCCGCGGTCGGCCGGACAGGCCTTGGTCACCGCCACCGAGATGACCTGGTTGATGGCGCAGCTGCTGTCGTGCTGTGCGCCGATCGAACAGGTCGAGTGGAGGGTGGCGTGCGCGGCCGAGTACGTCAGCGCGGCGGACACCAATCGGTCGAGTCGGTTCGGGACGCGAGGCGGGGTGCCGTCACCGGGGTTGACGCCGGGGTCCCCCGGGAAGGAATTGACGGCGAAGCCGATCGACCAGAAGTGGGGAAGCCGGAGGTCGGTCACATCGGTCCCGATGTAGAGCACGCACTCGGTCGACCGCGTGCCGCCGCAGGTGACCGCATCGGACGCGGGGGTTCCCGCGCCCCCGACGTTGGTCAGCGCGTGGATGACCACGGCATCGTCGGTGAACGATCCGTCCGCACCAACCGGGGCCGGTGCGCGCACCGCGCCGGCGGTGTCACACGATGCGGGCGACGTCGGAGGTACGCCGTCGGGCGCCGCGCACTGTGCGATCTCGATCGGGGAACGCGCCGGCAGCACACCGTTCGCCGGCACCTGCACGGTGATGGTCTGACCACTCGAGAACGGCGTGCCCCAGGTGACGGACTGCGTCCAGACCCCGGTCTGGCCGGTGGGCAGGGTGACGTCCATCTGCTGGCCCGAGCGGAACCCCGATGCGGCCATCGCCTGGGTGACGCCGACCGCCGCCAGCGCACCGACCGCCACCAGCAACAGCAACGTCAGTATCCGTCGGTACATGGCTCGTCCCCCTCGGCTGCAACTCCGTCACACGCCGGTGTGACGGTCGATCGGTTCCGGCGCCCCTCCCCAGGTACCGTCCCCTGGTCGCCCGATGTGACAGTAGTCCGAGGGGAGCCCCGTCCGACGGCCATATCCCTACGCCCGGTCCGAACGGACGCGGGCCGACCCGTCGGTACCGGGTTCCCCTCCGTCGTCGCCGACGGTCGCCGTGGTCAGCGCGCGCCGTCGGTTCCCGTCCGCTCGAGGCATCCGGCCGATGGTCCGCCGCCACTCGACAGGGGTCGTCCCGTACCCGCACCCGCCGACGGGACGCGGGTTCGGTCACACCGGTCGGGTGCTTCCGGCTCCGCGCGGTGACCACGTGGCGAGGACGGGTGGTCGGCCGTGCGGCAACCGGTCCCGAGCCACGCGTCGACGACCGCGGACGGCACCCGTGCACCGGGCGGAGCACCCTGGTGGGTGGGTGTCCAGATAGGATGGACATCCGCCCGGGGCGGTGCGGAGCGCGCGGCACGAGACCGACCGGTGCGCAGACCGTCTGGACAGCCACCGGACCGGTGCAGCGGAGGCAGCGGCGGTACCCGGAATCACCGGCGTGTCGGACCGGAGGGCCAGGTCGTGCCGTCCGGAGCGATCCCCGACCGCCGACCACCGACCACCGACCGCCGACCACTGACCGCCGACCACCGGTCGCCGGCCCGGACGGAGCCGGGGTGGGTGCCTGGCCGGGGTACGGGTGAGGACCGGTCGACGCCGCACCGGAGGGCGGGCCGCGGCGAGCACCGGTGCCCGGTCCTCGGTCCCCGGTCCGACGTCCGAGCCGTCGATCCACGATCCGTCCGACCGTCGGCCCCGGGGCCGCTATGGCCACAGCGCCCCGTGACCGATAACATGTCGCACGCAGCAGGCAGTGGACGCTGCAGCGCAAGATGCGTGGGGGGATCGGTCCTCGGACCGGCAAGGACGACGTTGGGGGCTGCCGTGCGAACACCGCTGCGACGACGGGGAGACGCATGGTGTCGGAGGGGGGAGTGTCGATGAGTCTGGACAGAGCGGTCGACCCGGTCGCGGACCCCCCGTCCTTCGACGGACCCGACGCTGACGCGCTGCGCGCTCGCGACGTCCGCAGGGTGGAGTTGATCGAGGCCGCCATCCGGGTGATCGTCCGCGAAGGACCCTGCGCCTCGATGGCGCAGATGGCCGCCGAGGCGGGCGTGTCGAAGCCGATCCTCTACCGGCACTTCTGCGACCGCGCCGACCTGGTGGCCGCGGTCGCCGAGCACACCCTGGCCGATGTCAACGACGCGCTGGCGCTGGCGCGGGCGTCGGAGTCGGGTGGGAGCGCGCGCAACCTCGTCGGCTCGATCGTCGACACCTACCTCGACTTCATCGAGCGGAACGCGGCGGTCTACCGGTTCCTCATCCACCGCACGACCCTCGATGCGCTCGACGACCACGTCATCCTCAACGGGTACGTCCGCCTGTCCGGCCAACGGGTGGCGTCGCTGCTGGAGGAGATACTGCGCGCGGCCGGACGCGACGTCGGACCGAGCGAGGTGTGGGGCATCGGGATCTCGGGGATGGTCCACGCGGTGGGCGCGTGGTGGCTCGAGGGCGGCGACCTCACGCGTGATCAGGTACGCGCCCATCTCACCGACCTCATCGTCGACGGACTGCCGCTGCACGGAACCGGGTTCGGCGTAGAGCGCCGCCGCTCGTCGTCGTCGCACGGTCTGTCGGGCCGCGCCGGCGGCGATCCGGACGGTGGGCTGCGCGACATCGCGTGGGTGCCGCTACCCATCGGGGCCCAGCGATGAACCCACGTCACGCGGGGAGCCGGACCGCGTCGATGCGCGCGGTGACCGGTGCACGTCACCGGTCGGGTGCGGTCGTCCGGCGCGCGGTGCACGCCCCGCTCGTCGTCGTCGTGGCACTGATCGCTCTCCTCCTCCCCGCGCTCGCCCTGTCGCCGTCGGCGTCGGCCGCCAGTCCCGCGGTCTCCGTGGTCCCCAGTCCCGACGTGACCACCGGCAGCCCCGCGGCTCCCACCGGCAACCAGCTCACCGCGGTGGCCGCGGCCTCGGCATCCTCGGCGTGGGCCGTCGGCTCCTACAACGCCGGGACGGCCGCGGCGCCGTTGGACCAGTCCCTCATCGAGCACTTCGACGGGACGAGCTGGACCGTGGTCCCCAGCCCCGACCAGTTGAACGTCAACGGAGCGGCCACCCAGAACGAGCTGCTCGCCGTCTCCGCCGACTCGCCCACCGACGCCTGGGCCGTCGGGTACTACGCCGACGTGAACGCCGGCGGCTATCCGGTCGACCAGTTGCTGGTGGAGCACTACGACGGGACGGCGTGGTCCCTGCTGCCGTCCACCGAGCAGCCCTACGACCTCTTCTCCCCGCGGTCGGGCCAGAACCAGTTCCTGGGGGTGGACGCCCAGTCGCCCACCGACGTGTGGGCCGTCGGCCAGTACCACAACGGCTCCTCCCCGCAGACGCTCGTCGAGCACTTCGACGGCACGTCGTGGACCCAGGTGACGACCCCGGACCCGGGCACCACGGCCGACGTGCTGCAGTCGATCACCACCGCGGGCACGGGTACCCTCTACGCGGCCGGGTACGCCGCCAGCAACGGCGTCGACCAGACCCTGATCGAGCAGTACAACGGGACCACATGGACGGTGGTGACGAGCCCCGACACCTCGGCGACCGCGGCGAACCAGCTGACGTCGCTCTCGGCGACCTCGGCAACCGACGTGTGGGCGGCCGGGTGGTCCACCGGTGGCACCGCCACGGCCCCGGTCAACCA
>JAKAZC010000138.1 GCA_021826655.1 Actinomycetes bacterium
AAGTACGTGACGTAGCCGAGGGGGCCGAGCAGCAGCGAGTTGGCCGTGACCGGGAAGTACGGCAGCTTCAATGCATTGGCCACCCCCGAGATCCGGAAGAGGATCGGCATCGCCTCCTCGGCACCGACCACGGCGATGGGGATGATCGGCACCCCGGCCCGCATGGCGATCTCCACGAATCCGCCGCGTCCGAAGCGGCGCAGCCGGTAGCGGTCCGTGTAGGTCTTGGATGTCGCCTTGGTGCCCTCGGGAAACACCAGGGCGAGCTGCTGCTGGTCGTGGAGGAGACGGAAGGCGTTGTCGGGGTGCGCCGGCACGCCGCCGGTGCGCGACCACATCGTGCCCACCCCGGGAAGGGAGCGGAAGAAGTAGTCCGCGAGTCCGTAGACGGGACGTCCGAGCTCGGTCTCGATGCCGTGCATGATCGCGGGGGCATCGGCCGGGATGGCGCCGGCGTGGTTGGCGACGAGCAGTGCGCCGCCCTCGGTCGGGATCTTCTCGAGCCCGTCCCACTCGACCCGGAACCAGTAGCGGTACATCGGGTCGTACAGCCGTCGCACGATCGAGCGCATGTGCTCGCTCCGGCCCCACTCGTCCACGTCGGAGCGGCGCGCCTCGTCGGCCGGAGGGTCGGCCGGCCGCGCCCGGCGGGTGGCGACGGGAAGGTAGGAGACGGAGGCCCCGGTCGACCCGCCGGTGGCGGTGCCGGTGCCGGTGCCGGTGCCGGTGGCCGTGTGCTCGACGATGGCCTCGATGATGTCGCGGTCGTCCGGGTGCCCGGCCGACCGGGCGCTACCGGTGGTCTCCACGCGGTCGTCGCTCACCCGGTCGATCGTACCCCGGTGTCGACGGCGGCGGACCGGCCGGCCGGGATGCGTCCGGCGGGTCAGTCGGCTCCGGGCGCGGCGGGCAGGTCCAGCCGACCGGCCAGCGGTCCGAGCGCGGCCAGCCGGTCGAGTGGGAGCGCCCGGCGGATCACCTCGAGCGGGGTGAACCGGTCGCGCAGGGCGGTATGTGCCCGGGCGACGTCGGCCGGGTCGACCATGGCGAGCAGGGCGGTCACCCCCCGACCGTCGGCGAGGACCGGGACCGGTGCACCGTCGAGCACGTGGCCCAGGAGTTCCGACACGCGGTCGGCGAGTCTGGGTCCGAGGTCGGACCCGGCGCCGGGTCGGACGCTGACGGTCGGTACCGGCGGTCCGGCCAGCAGGCCCCGCCGGGACCGGTAGACGTCGGTCGCCATGGAGACCGAGTCGTGGAGTGGGTGCACGGTGCTTCCCTCCACGTGCTTCCAGTGGACCGGGACCTCGGTGATGGTGAGTCCGAGCCGGCGGGCCCGGGTGAGGATCTCGACGTCGAAGGCGAAGCGGTCGATCCGGACCAGGTGGAAGAGCAGCCGGGCCACCGGGGTGCGGAACGCCTTGAACCCGCACTGGGTGTCCTTCAGCCCCAGGCCGGTCCCGGTGGTGACCAGTTCGTTGAACAGGCGGCCCATGAGCGTGCGCACCACGTAGGTGGTCTCGACCATGGAGTCGGGTAGGGCCCGGGACCCGATGGCCACGTCGTGCCGTTGCAGTCCGTCCAACAGGAGCGGCACGGCCAGCGGATCGATGGCCATGTCGGCGTCCATGTACGCGGTGTACCTCGAACGGGCGGTGGCCACCCCGGCCCGGACGGCTGCCCCCTTGCCCCGGTTGGTGGGCAGCCGGACCACCCGGTGGTGGGGGAGTGCGGCGAGCAGCTTGTCGGCGGTCGACACGGTGGCGTCGGTGCTGCCGTCGTCGACCACGACCAGCTCGGTCCGCTCGAGGTCGATCGCGCCGGCCGACACGGCCGCGTCGAACCGCCGCATGCCGGCACCCAGGCGGTGGGCCTCGTTGAACGCGGGGACGACGATGGTCAGCTGGAGGGTCACTGCGCGACGCCCGCGACCGGGTCCGGTCGGGAGGCCGGGGAGGGGACCGGTGCGGTCGGGTCAGGGGCGGGCGGCACCGACCAGCCCGAAGTACCAGAGAGGGTCGAAGGTGACGAAGGTGCCCGTCTCGGCGGCCTGGATGATCGTCTGCGACCCGTAGGCCGTCTGCTCGCCGTCGAGCACCGGGCCGACGTACATGACCACGTGGTCGATACCGGTGCCGTCGAGGTCGTAGAAGAGCAGGTCGCCGGGCTGCAGCGCGGTCAGGCTGACGTGGGGGGAGTCGGCGTACTGGAGGGCCGCCGAGTGGGGGAGTGTGACGCCGGCGCTACCCCAGGCCAACATGGTGAGGCCCGAGCAGTCCAGGCCGGTCGCGCTGGCACCACCCCACAGGTAGGGGACCCCGAGGTAGCGCAAGGCACCGTGCACGGCGGCGAGCCCGGCGGCGTTGGTGCCGGAGCCACCCACGGTCACGCCGCCGCCCCCCGCCCCCGAGGTACCGGTGGTACCGGTGGCCGCGGTGGTGGCCGCCTGGTTGGCCGCGCTGGTGGCACTGGTGGCCGACGCGCTCCCGCCGCTGACGGTGGTCGCCACCTGGGCGGCCTGGGACGCCTGGGCCGCGGCGGACTGGCGGGCCGCCGCCGCCGTGGCGCTCGCCGCGGCCGCCGCCGCGGCCGCGGCCTCGGCGGCGGCCTGCTGGGCGATCTGCTGGGCGAGCGAACCCTTCACCTGGTCCAGGGTTGCCTGCGACTGCGCCGCGGCCCCGCTGGCACGCTGCGCCGCCTGGTCGGCGGCCTGGGCCTGGACGGCCTGGTCCTGCTCCTCGGACCGGAGCTTGTCCTGGGTGGCGACGAGCGCACGTTGGCCCGACTGCACCCGGGCGACCTCCGCGGCCAGGTCACCGATGCCCACCTGCTGGTAGAGGGCACGCGTCTGGTCCGGGCCCGTGGGGGAGGCGAACAGCCGGGACACGGCCTCCTGGGAGGTGCCGCTGACGTACGAGCGGACCACGTCGGTCCGCAGTACGGCCCGGGCGGCGTCGAGCCGGACCCGCTGGGTCTGGAGTGACGACGCGGTCGCGGCCAGGGCCGACTTGGTGGCGCCGAGCTGGACGACGGCACGGTCGTAGGCCTCGGATGCCGTACCCAGCGTGGCCTGCTGCTGGGCGATCTGGCTTTCGAGGGCGCTGACCTGTGCCTCGCCGGTGCTGATCGAGGTGGAGGCCGGCGCGGTGGTGGTCGAGGTGCCCGAACCGACGGCCCCGGCGGGCGGGGTGGGGGCGAGGGGCGTGGCTCCGAGGGACACGAACAGCGCGGCCGCCACCGCGCTGACGGCGGTGACCACACGGCGGCCCCACCGTGCACCGGCGCGTGCCGGCGTGGCGCGTCGGACGCCCGGTGCTGTCGTCATCGCGGCCACCTGGGCACGGTACTGCCCGACCGCCGGTGCGGACAATGGGCACGTGCCGGGGAGCCGTCCGTCGCCACGACGGGTGTCACGGTGGAATCGAGTTCCGACCAGCGGGGTGGCGGCGCGCTGGGAGCCGGGTGTCGGGTGGGTGTCATCTGTGGTCCTGTGCCGTGTCGTCCTGTGGCGTGGCGTGGCGTGGCGTGGCGTGCCGTGCCGTGCCGTGCCCGGCCCGGGTCCGGGCGGGCCCTACTCCTGGGTAGGTTGCAGGTGTCATCGGCACGAGTCCTGTCGAACTGGAGGTCGCACGTATGGACGGAGTGGTCGAGGTCCGGGGTGGGCGCATCCGAGGGGTGCAGCGCAGCGGGACGTGGTCGTTCTCGGGGGTGCCCTACGCGGCCTCGACCGCCGGTCCGGGGCGGTGGCGGCCACCGGCGCCGCCCGAGCCGTGGGCCGGGATCCGTGACTGCGACGGCTTCGGACCCGTCGCGCCCCAGGCACAGGGGATGATGGAACAGGCGCTCGGAGGTGCCCCGGAGCGGACGTCCGAGGACTGCCTCCACCTGAACGTCTGGACCCCGGGACTCGATGACGGGCGGCGGCCGGTCATGGTCTGGGTGCACGGCGGGTCGTTCATGACCGGTTCGGGTTCGGGCGGCCTCTACCGGGGTGGAGTCCTGGCCGGCGAGGGGGACGTGGTGGTGGTCACCATCAACTACCGGCTCGGCCTCCTCGGCTTCCTCGGTCACCCCGCCCTGGACGAGCCGGGCACGACCTGGCTCGACGGCATGCCGTGGACCGGCACCGCCAACTGGGGACTGGCCGACCAGGTGGCCGCCCTGACCTGGGTGCGCGACCACATCGCCGGATTCGGGGGCGACCCGGGGAACGTGACCCTCTTCGGCGAGTCCGCCGGGGGCATGAGCGTCGCCACCCTGCTGGGCGCGCCGGCCGCCGCCGGTCTGTTCCACCGGGCGATCGTGGAGAGCGGCCCGCCCTACTCCTGCTCGGCCGAGGTGGCCGCTGACCGGGCCGAGCGGATCGCCGCCCACCTCGGGGTCGCCTGCACCCGCGACGGCTTCGGTGCCGTCCCGGCCGACAGGCTGGTCGAGGCGGCGGGGGAGTTGGCCGGCCTGGCCGGTGACGCCGGGCTGCTGATGACTCCGGTGGTCGACGGCGGACTGGTGCCCCGACCTCCGCTGAATGCCGTTGCGGCCGGGGCCTCGTCGGGCGTGCCCCTGCTGATCGGCACGACCCGGGACGAGTCGGCCTTCTTCGCGCTGGGCAGTCCGGCGTTGCGCTCGCTCGACCTGGAGGGGCTGCGCCGCTGGATGCGCCGGGTCACCCCCGACCCGACGGCGGCCGACGAGGTCATCGCCTCGGTGCGCGCCGCCCGTTCGGCGCGTGGCGAGGCGACCGAACCGCTCGACCTGTGGTCGGCCATCGCCACCGAATACGTGTTCCGGGCCGCCAGCGTCCGCCTGGCCGGCGCCCACGCGGCCAGCGCCGACCCCGGGGTCGGCACCTACTGCTACCTGTTCACCTGGGAGTCACCGGCCTTCGGGGGCATCCTCGGGTCGTGCCACGCCCTCGAGGTCCCGTTCGTCTTCGGGACGGTGAAGAGCCCGATGGTCCAGGGCTTCTCGGGTGGGGGCGAGGACGCGTTCGCGTTATCGGCGGCGATGCGACGGTCGTGGACCACCTTCGCCCGCAGCGGCGTCCCCTCCTGCGCACCGCCGGGTGCGGGGCCGACCGCGTGGCCGCAGTGGGACGCGGTCCGGCGACCGACCACCGTGCTCGGTCCGTGGCCGGGCGTGGACGGCCTCGTCCACCGGGTCGACGACCCACGGGGCGTCGAGCTCGCCGTGGTGGACGCGGTGGCCGGCGACCACCTGGGGCATCGTGTGGACCGATGAGCCCGGGTTGGGCGCCGGACGCAGACTCGGCCGATCGCTGGGGTTGCGCCGGGGTGGCGCTGGGTGCGGACCGTGCCCGGTGCCGGCCACGCCCTACAGTCGAGACCGTCCGGCGTTCGCAGGATGCCGGGGACGTAGCCCAATTGGCAGAGGCAGGGCGCTTAAACCGCCCCGAGTGAGGGTTCGACCCCCTCCGTCCCCACGAAGATCGACAGACCGATGTGCGATGTCTGGGTGGCGACCCGTTGCTCCGACCGATGATGCCGCGACGACCTCACGGCTCGGGTGGCCGGCGGTCGAGATCGAGTTGCCCGGCCAAGTGCCGGTGAGCGGACGTCGGTCGACGGCGTTGGCCCTGACCTCGGTGGCGGACGGTCTGGTGTCGACTCGGGCGGCGGTCGTCAATCCGAGTCGGCGTGGACGCGCCGGTAGCACTCGTAGACCACGCGCGAGTCAAACGTTCTGGTCTCGATCAATTCGAGGGGAACGTCCTCGGTGACGGGTGGCAGGTGCGCCGTGCCGCCTCCGACCACGATCGGAATGCGGAAGATTCGCACCTCGTCGACCAGGCCGAGTCCGATCGCTGCCGCGGCGAGACCGGCGCCGCCGATCCCGACGTCCTTGTCGGTCGCCCCGAGCGCCGTGGCGACCTCCTCGGCCACCGAAGCGCCGGCGAGCCGGGCGTTTCCTCGGACGCTGTCCAGCGTGCTGCTGAACACGACTTTGGGTAGGGCGGACCAGACGTCGGCGAATCTGGTTGCGAGCTCGGTGCCGCGCAGTGACGGATCGGTCTCCCATGCCAGCATCGTTTCGTAGAGCCCTCGGCCGCAGAGGTGGACGCCGAGTTCGCGCACTCGCCCGAGGTGGAACGCAAAGACCTCGTCGCTCGGTGCAGTCCACCCGAATGCGCCGTCGCGGTCTGCGATGTAGCCGTCCACGGAGACGCTCATCGAGTAGATCAGCACGGCTCGATCGTAATCCGGCCGCTGGCCCGGGCCGACGGCGTGATCAGTGGCTGCAGGGCGCGGACCGCCTCCTTCACGGAGACGGGCGTCCGGGGAGGTCATCGCTCGGGTCGGACGATGATGTGAGTGCTTCGCCGGGCAGCACCGCGAGGCCTCGGGACACCAGGTGGCGCACGTTGCAGCTCACGAGTCGGCAGTCAAGCATCCGGGCCGCCGCCACGTAGGCGGCGTCGTACGCTGACATCCCGTTGCCGTCGGCGATCCCGACCGCACGCTCCATGAGTGCCGTATCGGCGCGGACGAGTCCACCGTCATCGGCGATCGCCGCCACTCGACTCCGGAGTCGATGCGCCGCCGGGCCGTCGTGCCACGCACGAACGGCCACGTTCGTCACTTCGTAGAAGGCCAGATCCAGGGTGGCCAGGGGATCGTCGCCCGCCAGCAGGTTACGAGCGTGTCGATGATGCTCGTCATCGGGGTCTTCACCTGCCAGGAGGACGCTTGCGTCGAGCAGCCACAGATTCAATGGGCGGGCCTGTTGGACTTGACCAGATCGGCGACCCGACCTCCATGGCCCGCCAGTGGCCCGTCCTCGGCGTCGATCGCGACCATGCGCTCGGCACGGCGGACGCTTCTCCGCCGCAACGTATCCTCGGCCAGCTCGCGGAGGTACCCGCTCCGGGTGGTTCCGCGGCGATCCGCCTCGATGTCGACGGCCCGGAGCAAATCGTCAGGGAGCGATACCATCACCTTCGCCACACCTCCAGTATCCCCGGTATTGCCACAAAGGCTCCGTCCATCCGACGCGTGATGGGCGACGGCCACGCTCGCAGCCCGCGCGCTGGCGGAGTCCTGGACCGTTTCCGACTCCGGTCGGCCCTCGCCGGTCCGTCGTCGGTCCGTCGTCGGTCCGTC
>JAKAZC010000139.1 GCA_021826655.1 Actinomycetes bacterium
CTGGGTGAAGCCGATCAGGGCGTTGAGGGCGACGACGCCGAGGATCCCGAAGGCGAGCTCGAGGTTGGCCACGTCGTGGGGGGAGGGTACGAGGTAGGTCAGGAAGGTGAGCCCGGCGGCGACCAGGAGCACCACGGCGAACATGTTGGTGAGCTGGGCGGCCAGCTCGGTCAGGACCGACCGGTGGCTCGGCGGGGGCAGGGCGTTGGGCCCGACGGTCGCCCGCCGCCCGGCGGCGTCCGCCGGATCGAGGCCGCGACGCGAGGTGCCGAGCATCGCCAGGGCGGCGTGGACCTCGAGCGAAGGGATGGTCGCCGGGACCGACCCGTCCGTCCCCCCTGGCGATCCGCCACCCCGCGGGCCCGGCGGTGCCGACGGGGCCGGGGTGGCGTCGGCGCCCGCGCCGACGGAACGGTGAAGGTCCACACCACAGCATCCAGCCGCAGGGGCCTCCCCGCCAAGGGGCGAAGGTCCTGCCTACACGGCCGAGGCATCGGGGGTGGCCCCTTGGAGCGTCGGGCGACGGACGGCGCCCACCCCGTCCGTCCGGCGATGCCAGGCCTTGCGGGCGGGCGACGGGTCAGGCCACCCGGGCGACGGGTCCGGCCGGACGCAGGGCGTCCCACACCACCCGGGCCGTGGCGAAGCGGGGGGAGATCAGGTCGGCCCCGAACCGGCGGACGTCGGCCTGGCGCAGCATCAGGGACCGGTAGACGCCGGCGGCGCCGATGTCGCCGGCCAGTTGGGCGCCGATGATCCGTCCGGCCCGCAGGTAGACGGTGCGCAGGGTGCCCGGTCCGCGGCGCTGCAGCACGTCGTCGGACCCCTCGATGGTCCCCATGGCGACGATGGGGACCCCCAGGTGCTTGAGGCTGTTCATGGCCTCGGCCCCGCCGTAGGGGCGGTCGAGCCCGAGGGCGTTGGCCGCGGCCAGGCTTCCCTGGGCCACGGCGTTGGGGAAGATGGCGTGGACGTAGCGCTCGCCGGTGAGCCAGTCGGCGGCCTCGGCCACGTCGCCGGCGGCCACCACGCCGGGGGCCGACGTCCGCAGGCGGTCGTCGACGTGGACGCCCCAGCCGGTTACCACGCCCGAGCCCTCAAGGAACTCGACGTGGGGCTTGACCCCGGTGGCCGCCACCACCAGGTCGGCCCGGAGGACCTCACCCGTGGCCAGGCGGACGCCGCTGACGGCGGGCTCGCCGACGAAGGCCTCGGCCGGTGTGCCCAGCCGCAGGTGGACGCCCCGCTCCACCAGTGCCGCCTCGGCGAAGGCCGCGGTGTCGCGGTCGAGGACACGGGGCATCACCCACGGGCGCCGTCCCACCACCGTGACGTCGACGGCCAGGGCGGCCAGGAGGAGGGCCAGCTCGACCCCGATGAAGCCGTGGCCCACCACGAGCACGCTGCGGGCCTGGCCCTGCCGGACCTGCTCGACCAGGCGGCGGGCCGTGCCCAGGGACTTGAAGTCGAGCACGCCGGGGCGGTCGGCCCCTTCGATGGGGGCGTGCAGCCGGCTGCCCGAGGCGATGACCAGGGTCTCGTAGCCCAGCCGGGAACCGTCGGCCAGGACGACCTCCCGGTGGTCGGTGTCGACGCCGGTGACGTGGACGTGGCGGCGCTCGTCGATGCCGAGTCGCCGGGCGACGTCGGGCCCCTTCCAGTACAGGGTCTCTTGGCGGCCGGTGAGGAAATGGTCGGCCATGGCGGCCGGCGAGTACGGCGGCGACGCCTCGGCCGACAGGGCGGTCACGGTGCCCGCCGGGTCCAGCCGGCGCAGGGTCGCGGCGGCCGTGATCCCGGCCGGACCGGTCCCGATGACCACGGCCCGAGTCATCGAGCCGCCTCCGCGGCGGTCCGGCCGACCGGGGCCACCAGGAGCTCGCCGGCCAGGAGGGCGGCGGCGTGGGCCAGGTCGGAGTCGGAGAGGAGTCCGTCCACCGACGGCTCGGCCTCGAGCGCCCGCTCGTCGTGGGGCAGGGCGTGGACGGTGTCGAAGGGCCATCCGCCGAGCCGGTCGAGGTGCCCGAGGGCCCGCTCCATGTCGGCCGGGCCCCGCACCCGGTTGACGACCAGATGGAGGGAGCCGATGCCCAGCTGGGCGGCCAGCCGGGCCGTGTCCAGGCCCACCTGCACGGCGTTGAAGGTGGGGTCCACCACCACCACGGCCTGGTCGAAGCCCCGGGCCAGGGAACGTCCGAAGTGCTCGACGCCGGCGTGGGTGTCGAGGAGCACGACCTCGTGGCGGCGGAGCCGCATGCCGGCCAGGGTGGCGGCCAGGAGGGAGGTCTCCGGGCACAGGCAGCCGCCTCCGGCCCGGCCCACGCCCCCCATCACGAGGAGCCGCACTCCGTCGGGGGCCGGAGTGCCCAGGCGGTCGACCACGTCGGCCACGTCCGGGTTGAGCCGCAGCATCCCGCCGGCCCCTTCGCCGGGGCGGGCCCCGGTCTTCTCCTCGACGTAGTCCCCGGCCTCGGCGAGCGGCACCACCGCCCCGAGGGCACCGGCGTCGAGGCCGAGAGCCGGGCCGAGGTTGCACTGCTCGTCGCCGTCCACCGCCACCACGGGGTAGCCCGACCGGGCCAGCAGCCGGGCCAGCAGCGCGGTCAGGGTCGACTTGCCGACGCCGCCCTTGCCGGCGACCACCACCCGGCTGCGGGCACCCGGGTCGAGGGGGCTCCCATCGGCGGGCGGGTGGACGTGCACGTGGTGCCCGCGCCCACCGTGCGCGCTCCCACCGTGCTCGCATCCGACCTCGCCGTCCCGGCACACGATCGTCAGCTCCCGGCCACGGCGGCCGGCACGGCGGTCGTCGGCTCTTCGACCTCCTGGGCGGGCAACCCCAGGGCCCGGCGCTTGGCCTCGATGTGCCGGCGGATCAGCCGGGCGGCGCGTCCGGGGTCGGGTTCCACGGCGAAGGTGGCGCCGACCACGTCCTCGAGCCCGCGGGCCAGGAGGTCCACCACGTGGGGGCTGCCGAAGACGGGCGGCTGCACGCCGAGCACCGTGGTGATGCCGCTCGCCACCACGTAGGTGCCGATGGCCACCGCCTTCTCCGAGTACCACTCCGGGGCGGCACCGGCCAGCGGGAGCTGGTCGATGTCCACGCCCAGGGCGTCGGCCAGGGCCGCAGCCAGGGCGATGACCCGGCTGTTGTCGACGCACGATCCCATGTGCAGCACGGGCGGGATCCCGAGAGCCTCGCACACCGACCGCAGGCCGGGCCCGGCCAGGGCCGCCGACTCGGGCAGCATCTGCCCCGCCTTGCCGTTGGCCACGGCCGCGCAGCCGGTGACCAGCACGAGGATGTCGTGCTCGATGAGCTGCCGGGTGAGCTCGACGTGCTCGTGGTCCTGGGGGAGCTTGGGATTGTTGCATCCGACCACGGCCACCGCCCCCCGGATGGTTCCCGCGGCGATGGCGTCGACCAGAGGCTGGGCCGTGCCGCCCAGGGCGCCGACGATGGCCTCCACCGAGAAGCCGGCCATCATCCGGACCGGGTCGACCGGGATCCGCACCCGCTCCGGGTTGCGCTCCGGGTAGGCCTCCACTGCCATGCGGACGATCCGCCGGGCGATCTCGGTGCCGCGCCGGGGGTCGAACGAGACGTGGGTGGCGCCGGGGAACTTGGCCTTGTCGGACGTCGAGATGACCCGCGTGTGGTAGCAGCGGGCCACGTCGGTGACCGACGGCATGATGCACTGGTAGTCGACCACCATGGCCTCGAGGGCCCCGGTGACGATGACCAGCTCCTGCATGAGGTGGTTCCCGGCCATGGGGACGCCCCGGCGCATGAGCAGCTCGTTGCCGGTGCAGCACAGCCCCACGATGTTGATGCCGGTGGCCCCGAGGGACCGGGCCAACTCGACCAGCTCGGGGTCGCGGGCCGCCTCCACGACCACGTCGGACAGGAGCGGGTTGTGCCCGTGCAGGGCGATGTTCACCTGGTCGGCGCGCAGGACCCCCAGGTTGACCTCGGAGGTCACCGGCGACGGGGTCCCGAACAGGACGTCGGACAGCTCGGTGGCGATCATCGATCCGCCCCATCCGTCGGACAGGCTGGTGCGGAGCCCGTGGAGCAGCACGTTCACGTAGTCGTTGTCCACCCCCATGTGGGTGCGGTGCAGCATCTCGACGTTCTCGCGGTCGATGCCGCGGGGCGTGATGCCCAGGTCGGCCCACCGCCGGCGCCGGGACTCGGGCACCCGGCCGAGGAAGGTGAGGCCCTCCTTGCGGCTCCCGTAGTCCTCGAACAGGGCGTCGGCGAGGTCCGCGGCCACCGCCTCGACCGCACGTCCCTCGGTCTCGACGCCGGCTTCGGCGGCCAGGCGCCGGAGCTTGGCTTCGTCGGCGATCCGGTACCCGGCGACGTCCCCTTTGGCCAGGGCGGCGAGGACCTCCAGGATGTCCCGGCCGTGGTCGGAGTGGGAGGACGAGCCGGCGGCGATGGTGCGGCCCAGGTTGCGGGCGACGATGACGTCGGCATCGGCCCCGCACACTCCCTTCTGGGGACCTTCGCCGAAGGGGTCGATCCGGCACGGCCCCATGGCGCAGTTGCGGCAGCTCAACCCGAGGGCGCAGTAGCCGCACTGCGGCTCCTGGGCCGCCAGCCGGTCCCACACCGTCTCGACGCCGTCGTGGCGCGCCTTGTCGATCATGCGCTGGGCGTCCTCGTTGATGGTGAGCCGACCGTGCCGCCGCCCGTTGGTGGTGCTCATGGCGTGCCTCCCTCGGTGCCGGTGCTGCCGGTGCTGCCGGTGCTGCCGGTGCTGCCGGTGCTGCGTGTGCTGTCGGTCCCGGTCCGTGGACTGGCGCGGTGCCCGTTCGACGCGGCGTCCGTCTGGATGTCGGCCAATGCCTCGTACCAGGCGTGCCACGGGCCGAGGGGGTCCCCGCCCGGCACAGGGGTCGGCGTCGCCCCGACGGCGGCCAGCACGGCGCCGGCGTCGCGCAGGCGCCCCGCCGCCACGAGCTCGTTGAGCTCCCCGAACACCAGGGCGTCGACCTTGCACACCTCGACGCAGGCCGGCGTCTCGCTCCGCTCCAACCGCTCGACGCAGCCGTCGCACTTGACGGCCACCGCCGTGCCGGGGCCCGGGCCGCCGGCCAACGGGTAGAAGGTGATCACGTCGAACGGGCACACCACGGCGCACATGGCGCAGCCGATGCACCGGGCGGGGTCGACGAGCACGACGCCCAGCCGGTCGTCGCGGGTGATGGCCCCGGTGGGGCAGACCTGCAGGCAGGGGGCAGGATCACAGTGGCGGCAGCGATTGGGGTACGACGTCGCGCCGACCGGTCCCGGCTCGACGTGGACCCGCTTTCGCGGGATGGGGACCTCGGCGAAGGCGGTGGCCTCGTCGCGGCCGGCCGAGTGCTCGACGGCGCAGGCGAGCTCGCACTGCCGGCAGCCGATACATCGCTCCGGGTTGACGAAGACCGCGCGCATCGGCCACCCCTTTCCTCGTCGGCTGGCCGACTTTCGGCTCGACGCCGTCCGGGTGCCGTGGCGCCATCGTCACCCCGCCGGACCGTCGCCCCGTAGGGCCGTTGGTCCCATCTGGCCCGGCCCCGTGACGGCCAGACCATGGCAGACTCGCCCGGTGCCGCCGCGGCGTCTGGTCACCGTCCGCTCGGCCGGCCTTCCGGACGTGCCCCGGCTCGTGCACCTGCTGGTCGAGGGGTCCGTCATGGAGCAGGAGGACCCGGCCGTCCTCGCCCCCTACGAGCGGGCCCTGGCCGAGATCGCGCGGACCGAGGGCAACGACGTCCTCGTCGCCGTGGTTGACGGCGAGGTGGTCGGCATGTGCCAGCTCGTCGTGTTTCGCCACCTCCAGAGCCGCGGCGGTCGATGCGCCGAGATCGAGTCGATGTACGTCGACGCCACCCACCGCTCGCAGGGCATAGGCGGCGAACTGCTGGCCGACGCCGTCCGGCGGGCCGCGCTGGCCGGTTGCTACCGGGTGCAGCTCACCAGCAACAAGGTCCGGGCCGACGCTCATCGCTTCTACCGGCGCCACGGGTTCGTGGCCACGCACGAGGGCTTCAAGCGGGACCTGGAGCAGCCCTCTCCTCCCGACGGTCCGGATTCTTAGTGACGGCTTACGGCCTTCACACGGTGTCCACAAGCGGGCCGGTGAGGATCATCGGCGTCAACTCGTCAGCGAGTCCAACGGGAAGGGAAGGCAATGAAGCGTTCATTCGGCAAGATCATGCTGGGGCTGGGAGTGGCCGGCGGAAGCCTCGGTCTGGGACTCGGCATCGGGGCCATGGCGTCGGGTGCCGCCACCTCCGGCGCGGCGTCGACCGGCGCCTCCACGGTGGCCACGTCGGGCACATCGGGCACCGCCGGAGCGCCGTCCACGAGCTCGGGGTCCAGCTCCTCGCCGAGCTCGGGTACGTCGACCACCCACCCGTGCCCGCACGACAACGGCACGGCCAACGGCACCAGCAACGGGTAGCTCCGTGCCAGGGGCGTGGGGACCGGCCCGATCCGGTCCCCACGCCCCTGCTGGGCCGATCCGGGGATCCAATCTCCGCCCCTGCCCTCCGGTGCGACGGCGGTCCGTTCGCCGCTACGGGGGAGCGGCCAGGCCGGCGGCGAGCGGTGCCGGGTGCAGTCCCTGGGCGGCGGCCATGGCCAGGAGCCTGACCAGGCTGTCGTAGAGGCCGGGCACCCAGTGGAGGAGGACGATCTCACCGGCCCGCAGCGGCCGGCCATCGTAGGTGGTCAGCTTCCCCTGGTACATCGAGGCGCTCCACTGGACCAGCGTCGTCAGCCCGGCCCGCCGGGCCGCGATCTGCACGTTGAGATCGACCTTCCCGTAGGGAGGTCGGCCCAGGGTGGTGGTGATGCCGAACCACTGGCGGAACGACGCCGCGGCGACGGACCACTGTGACGCCGCTGCGGCCGTGGTGAGCGTGGTCAGATCAGGGTGGGACACCGTATGGTCCTCGATGGTGCCGCCGGCGGCGAGGAAGGCCCGCCAGAAGTCGAGACTGGGAGCGGCGGCGTTCGAGATCAGAAAGGCGGTGATCGGCACGTGCCAGGTGCGCATGAGCGCCAGGACCTGCTGGTCCGGGTAGTAGCCGTCGTCGATGGTGATGTAGA
>JAKAZC010000140.1 GCA_021826655.1 Actinomycetes bacterium
GCGTTTCTTCCAGCCGTTCAACGGCGAGCGGATCGACGCCGTCCGGCGGGCGATCGAGGAGGAGTTCGCCGGTTCCGAGCTCTACCCGATCCTGCTCACCAGCCTGATCGAGGCGGCCGACCGGGTCGACTCGACGACCGGGGTCCAGATGGCCTACGTGAAGCAGTGGGCACAGCGCTCGTACCGGCCGCTCGAGCTGCGACCACCGGTCCTGCTCCCCGGGCCGGGACGGGCGGTCCGGGGTGACGCGGTCGAGCTGGCACCGGCGCTCGGCGACTTCGACCTCGCGTACCTCGACCCCCCGTACAACCAGCATCGGTACTTCACGAACTACCATGTCTGGGAGACCCTGGTGGCATGGGACGCGCCGGAGCACTACGGGGTCGCGTGCAAGCGGGTAGACGCCCGCGAGCCGGCGACCAGGAGCGTGTTCGACTCCAAGCGGACCATGCCCGACGCGCTCCGCCACATCGTGCAGGCCGTCCGGTGCGAGATGCTGATCCTCTCGTACAACGACGAGTCCTGGGTGGAGCTCGACGAACTGGAGGAGATGTGCGGTCGGTTCGACGAGGTGGTGACGCTGTCCTTCGAGTCGGCCCGGTACGTGGGCGCCCGCATCGGCATCCACAACCCGGCGGGGGAGAAGGTGGGCGCCGTGTCCCACCTGCGCAACCGCGAGTTCCTGGTGGTGGCCGGCGATCGGCACGGCGTGCGGCGAGCGGTCGACCGCCGGAACATGCCCGCCGCGGCTGTCGGCTGAGCACCGGAACCATGGCGTGCGCCGCATGAGCGTCCCGGACGACGACGGGTCCGCGCCGACGCCGGACCGCCGTCCGCGCCTCGAACGGGTCGACCTCGGTGCCCGCCTCTCGCGCGACGAGGAGGCCGAGCAGCTGGTCCGGGCCCAGCGCCGCCTGCTCCACCTCCGCCTCCTGAACGGCGGTCAGCTCGGCGACGGCCGGCTCGGCCCGCCGGTCTGCGTGGTGTTCGAGGGGTGGGACGCGTCGGGGAAGGGCGGGGCCATCAAGCGCCTGATCAGCTCGATCGACCCCCGCCACGTCCGGGTCGTCCAGTTCGGCGCGCCCTCCCCCGACGAGCTTCGGCACCACTTCCTCTGGCGCTTCTTCCCCTCCCTGCCGGGCTGGGGCGGGATGGCCGTGCTCGACCGCAGCTGGTACGGGCGGGTGCTCGTCGAACGGGTGGAGAAGCTGGCCAGCGAGGAGCAGTGGTCCCGCGCCTACCACGAGATCAGCAACTTCGAACGGTCGCTGGCCGAGGAGGGGATGGTCGTCATAAAGATCTGGATGCACGTCTCCCACGACGAGCAGCTGAAGCGTTTCGAGGCCAGGGACGCGGACCCGCTCAAGCGCTGGAAGCTGACCGACGAGGACTGGCGCAATCGCGAGAAGCGGCCCCAGTACGAGGCGGCTGTCGAGGACATGCTCGCCTATACCGACCACGAGCTCGCCCCGTGGGACGTGATCCCCGCCGAGCAGAAGCGCTACGGCCGGGTGAGCGTGCTGCAGACGGTCATCGCCCGGATGGAGGAGGGGATGCGGCGCTGGGGCCTCGACGTCCCGCCCTCCACCGGCGCGGACTACGACGCGCCCTCCTGAGCCACGACCCGACCCGTCGGTCCCGGCCCCGGACGGGGCCCGGACCGGCCCCGGACCGGTTCAGCCCGGCACGCCCGCGGTGCGTGGCTCCCTGGTGACCGCCATGATCCGGGGCGGAACGGGCCGCAAGTCGCGCACGACGCGCAGCTTGGCGAGCAGCCGCAGCCCCAGCCAGGTGACGTCGAGCTCCCAGCGGGCGAACCCCTGCCGGGCCGCTCCGGGGAAGCGGTGGTGGTTGTTGTGCCAGCCCTCCCCCATCGTCAGCAGCGCCAGCACCCAGTTGTTGCGGCTCGTGTCGGTCGTGTCGTACCGCCGGGTGCCGACGGTGTGGGCCAGGGAGTTGATGGCGAAGGTGGCGTGGTACAGGAGCACCGTCGAGATGGAGAAGCCCCAGACGAGCATCTGGGGCCCCGACGTGTGCGACCCGGGCCACAGGTGCCCCACGGCGAAGCCGAGCGCCGACATGGCGACGATGGCCGCCGCCGGGACCACGTGGTGGAACCGGTCGAGGAACCGCAGCTCACGATAGGCCGCCAGGTCCTCCACCAGGGCGAGGTCGGTGTCGTGGTTGGCCGGCGCGAAGATCCAGAGCACGTGGCTCCGGAAGAAGCCGTCGAGCAGCGGGGAGTGCGGGTCCCCCCGCCGGTCGGTGGACCGGTGGTGGCGGCGGTGATGGGCCGCCCACCACAGCGGGCCCCGCTGGGCCGCCGCCGCGCCCAGCAGCGCACCGCCCAGCTGGACCGGGCGCGAGACGCGGAAGGCGCGGTGCGAGAAGTACCGGTGGTAGAAGCCGGTGATCCCGAAGAGGCGGGCGGCGTACATCCCCACGCAGACCCCGACGGCCACCGGGCTCCACCCGACCACGAGGACCGCCAGGCACGACAGGTGCACGAGGGCGAAGGGGATCCCCAACCGCCAGGACCCGCTGGTGGGAGGCGGCCCGCCGGGGACCGGGACGGGGACGTCCGGTGGCGCACCGATCGGGGGGAGCACGTCGGCCATGGTCGGTTTCTATCACCCCCGTGCGGGGTCTCCGGCAGCGTTCGGGTGCGGGCCGGCCGACCGTGGTAACCAGGGGGCATGGGAACAGGGGGCATGGAACCGGGGGGCATGGAACCGGGGGGCATGGGAACAGGGGGCATGGACTTCCGCCGCGAGTCCGTCGCCGGGCTGGCCGGGATGGTGCGCTCGGGCCGCCTCGCCGCCCGCGAGCTGACCGCCCACGCGTTGGATCGGATAGAGACCCTCAACCCCCGGGTGAACGCCTTCGTCGCGGTCGACGGCGAGCGGGCGATGGAGCAGGCGGCGGCCGTCGACCAGCTGGTCGCCTCGGGCGGCGATCCGGGACCCCTCGCCGGGATCCCGCTCGGGGTGAAGGACGTCGAGCACGCGGCGGGCTACCGGACGACCATGGGCTCGCACCTGTTCGCCCGCTCCCCGGTGGCGCTCGTCGACTCTCCGTTCGTCGCCCGGCTCCGCGCGGCGGGGTGCGTGGTGGTGGGCAAGACCAACACGCCCGAGCTCGCGTGGACGCCCCACACCGCGAACAACCTCTTCGGCGAGACGCGGAACCCCTTCGACCCGGCGCACAGCGCCGGGGGGTCCTCCGGCGGCTCCGCCGCGGCGCTGGCCTCGGGCATGGTCCCCCTGGCCACGGGAACGGACGGGGGAGGGTCCATCCGGATCCCCGCGTCGTGCTGCGGCCTGTCGGGCGTGAAGCCCTCGCTCGGGCGGGTGCCCGCCGGCGGGGCCGAGCCCCCGTCCTGGCTCGGCCTCTCCACCCCGGGGCCCATGGCACGGCGGATCGCCGACATCGTCACCGCACTCGACGTGGCCGTCGGCCCCGAGCCGACCGACCTGCGGGTGCTCCCCCGCCCCGAGGCCTCGTGGCCCGCCGCCCTGGTCGACCCGCACGTGCCCTCGCGGGTGGCGTGGGCCCCGTCCCTCGGGTACGCCACCGTCGACCGCGAGGTGCTCGACATCTGCGAGCGGGCGCTTGCGGTGCTGGAGCGGCTCGGCGCCGAGATCGTCGAGGTGGACCCCGTGTTCGACGAGGACCCCTTGCGGGCGTGGCTCACCATGGTGGGGGCGTTCCTGCACCGGACCCTCCACCCGCTGCGGGAGCACCCCGACCGGGACCGCCTCGACCCCGAGCTCGCGCGCCTGGTGGAGCGTGCCGCCTCCACCACGGGGCTCGAGCTCCTCGGGGCCTTCGACGAGTGCCATCGCATGAACCTGCGCCTGGTGGAGCTCTTCCACGACGCCCGGCTCCTCGTCACCCCGACGATGGCCGGCCCGCCACCGCCGCTCGCCCTCGGCGCGGCCGGCCTGGTGAACGGCGCGGTGGAGGACAACTGGGTGCGCTTCACCTATCCCTTCAACATGACCGGGTCACCCGCGGCGACCGTGTGCGCCGGCCTGACCGGGGCGGGGCTGCCCGTCGGCCTGCAGCTCGTCGGGCCCCAGCACGCCGACCTGGTCGTCATCCGGTCCGCCGCGGCGCTCGAGTCGGCCCTCGGGTTCGACGAGCTGGCGCCTATCGGCTGACCCGCCTCAGGAGTCCGCCGTCACCTCCGACAGCAGGTCGGCGAACTTGCGGCGTGCCGCCTCCCGCCGGGTCGGGACGTGCTCGGTCGGCACCTCGGTGGGCGAGTACCCCTTCAGCGTGCGCCGGGCGACCGTCTGGCGGTGGACCTCGTCGGGACCGTCGTAGAAGCGGGCCCCCCGGGCGGCCCGGTACATCGACTCGAGCGGCAGGTCCGAGGAGTACCCGAGCGAGCCGTGCACCTGCAGGGCCCGATCGACCACGTCGTACAGGACCCCGGCGCCGAAGTACTTGATCATCGCGATCTCGAGCCGGGCGGCCGCCGCGCCCTGCTGGTCCATCTTCCACGCGGCGTGCAGCGTCATCAGGCGGGCGGCCTGCATCTGGGCCAGCGAGTCGGCCACCCAGTTCTGGACGGTCTGCTTCTCCGAGAGCAACGAGCCGTGCGCGAACCGCGACACCGCCCGCTCGCACAGCATGTCGAAGGCACGCCTCGACTGGCCGAGCCAGCGCATGCAGTGGTGGATCCGCCCGGGCCCGAGCCGCGCCTGGGCCAGCTGGAACCCCTCCCCCTCGCGCCCGAGCAGGTTCTCCACCGGCACCCGCACGTCGCGATAGGCGATCTCGGCGTGGTTGCCGAACTTCCCGTAGGGGGCCCCGGGGTCCTCCATGGTCGACACGTCGCGCACGATCTCGACCCCGGGCGTGTCCGCGGGGACGATGATCATCGAGCAGCCCTGGTAGGGGTGGACGTCGGGATTGGTCACCACCATCACGATGAGGAAGTCGGCCACCGAGCCGTTGGTCGTGAACCACTTGCGGCCGTTGATGACGAACTCGTCGCCGTCGCGCACGGCGCGGGTCCGCAGGAGCGTGGGGTCGGATCCCGCGGTGTCGGGCTCGGTCATCGAGAACCCGCTCCGCAGCGCCCCGTCGAGCAACGGTCGGAGCCACCGCTCGCGCTGGTCCTCCCGGCCCGTCGTCCCGGTCCCGATGGCCAGCAGCTCGGCGTTCCCCGAGTCCGGGGCGTTGTTGCCGAAAACGAGAGGCGCCAGGGGCGACTGGCCCAGGACCTCGTGCATCAGGCCCAGCCTCACCTGACCGAACCCCTCCCCGCCGAGCTCGGGCGGCAGGTGGGCGGCCCACAGGCCCTGGGACTTCACCTGCTCCTGCAACGGCCGGACGAACCGCAGCGACTCGTCGTAGGAGAGCTCGAGCGTCTCGAGCGGGAAGACCTCCTCCCTGACGAAGGCCCGCATCCACTCGAGCTTGGCCTCGAACTCCGGTTCGGTCGAGAAGTCCCAGGCCATGCGCGCCCTCCAATCGGTCGGCTCGGCCACGCGGCCGCTCGGGTTCACGTGGACGACACCATGCCACTACCGTGGTCGCCGTGCCCACCCAGCCCCGAGAGGTTCCGGTTCCCGGACAGCCCCGAATGGTCCCCGTACCGGTCCGTCCGCCGGCATCGCGGCGATCCGGCGAGCCCGAGCAGGCCCCGCTGTCGGGCGGCCAGCGGGCGCTGCTCGCCCGTGCCGAGCGGGCGCTGCTCGACGAGCGCCGGGTCCTGGGCGCCGACGAGCTGCGCGAACTGGCCGCGCTGCCCGACGGCGCCGTGGTCCCGCTCGCCGCCCTCGCCCATCAGGTCCGGCTCGCGTGGTGCGGCCCCGAGGTCGAGGTGGAGGGCATCCTGTCGGCCAAGACGGGCGGCTGCCCCGAGGACTGCCACTTCTGCTCGCAGTCCTCGCGGTTCGAGACCCCGGTGAAGGCGACGCCCTTCCTCCGCACCGACGACGTCCTCGGGGCGGCCCGCGAGACGGCGGCGCTCGGCGCGTCGGAATTCTGCATCGTGCTCGCCGTCCGCGGCCCCGACGAGCGGACCCTCGCCCGCATCCTCGAGCTCGTGCCCCTGGTGAAGGAGGAGACCGGGCTCAACGTGGCGGTGAGCGCGGGGATCCTGACCGACGACCAGGCCCGCCGGCTGGCAGCCGGGGGCGTCCACCGCTACAACCACAACCTCGAGACGGCCCGCTCCTTCTTCCCCGAGGTCGTCACCACCCACCGGTGGGAGGAGCGGGCCGAGACCTGCCGCCTGGTGCGCCGGCACGGCATGGAGCTCTGCTGCGGCGCGCTCATCGGGATGGGCGAGTCCGACGAGCAGCGGGTCGAGCTGCTGCTCGAGCTGCGCGACCTCGACCCCACGGAGGTGCCCGTCAACTTCCTCAACCCCCGGCCGGGCACCCCTCTGGCGGCGCGCGGGGTGACCGGCGCGTGGGAGGCCCTGCGGTGGATCGCCCTCTTCCGGCTGGCCATGCCGGGCGTCATCCTGCGGTACGCGGGTGGCCGCGAGGTGACCTTGCGCGACCTGCAGTCGATGGGGATGACCGCCGGCATCAACGCCCTCATCGTCGGCAACTACCTCACCACGCTCGGGCGCTCGCCCCAGGAGGACCTGCAGATGCTCGACGACCTCCGCATGCCCGTCGCCGCGCTCACGGCCGCCTTCTGATCGCCGGCGCCGTGCCGGCGAGCCCCCCGCCGTCGGGCTTCTGCACGGGATGCGGTCGCCCCGGCGACGAGTGCGGTGGCTGCCGCACGCTCGACCCACCCCACTACTGCGCCGGGTGCGGCAGGTGGATGGCCGTCCGGGTCACGCCCACGGGTTGGTCGGCACGCTGTCCCGAGCACGGCGAGCGCCGCAGCCCCTGAACGGCCCGGCCTCCTAGCCGTGCCGTCCCCGGGCGCCGGCCGGGGCGGCCAGCACGCAGCCCGCGAGCTCCGCCTCCCCGCCCGGGACAGCCACGACCCGCAGCCCGAGCGCGTCGCCGAGCCACTGACGGTTCCGCCGGTGGAGCTCCGCCCCCGGGTCGAACCGGTTCAGCACGACGGCGACCGCCGGCGCCCGGCCTGGCCCGCTCCCCCACGCC
>JAKAZC010000141.1 GCA_021826655.1 Actinomycetes bacterium
GTCGGCGGTCGACTGGCTGCGTGACCGCAGTACCACCTCGAAGCCGCTCACGGCGGCTGTCTCGGCGATGCCCGACCCCATGATCCCCGACCCGACGATTCCCACGCGTGCGATTGACATAGGAGGAGATGCTAGCGGTGGGCGGAAGGGGCCGCCGAACCGACGACCACCCCGGAAGGCCGCCGCCGTTTGCCTGCGACACCCGGCAGCGACACCATGGGGTCGTGACCGAGACCCCTGGATACCACACCGCCGATACCGACCCGTCGGGGTCGCCCGCCGGACCCCGCAGTGCCGGCCGGCCGCCGGGTCGGCGCGGGCCGTGGTCCCGGCGGGCCCTGTACGACCGCGGGCGGCGGGCGGCGGAGGAGCGGTGGTCGGTCCCCGGTCGACTGCTCGCAGCACTGCTCGCCCGACCTGGTCTGGTCCGGGCGCTGGGTGGCGACAGCTCGCCCGTCGAGCGCGACGGTCGGGTCCTGCACCCCGGCGTCCAGGCCCTGCTCGGCCTGGCGACGGTGCTCGACGGGCTGGCCAACCGGGGTGGCGGACCACCGGCACCGGAGGCGACCCGAGACGTGTTCACGACGACCACGAGGCTGGTCATGCCGAGCCGCACCGACGTCCACGTGACCGGGCGGTCGATCCCTGGGCCGGAGGGCGCGCCGGACCTGCCGGTCCGGGTCTACCGGCGCTTCGGCGTGGGGGTCGGGAGGCCGGACCATCGTCCGGCCGCCATCGCCTATTTCCACGGCGGCGGCTGGGTCGTCGGGAACCTCGACTCCCATGACGCGTCCTGCCGGCTGGTCGCCTCGGTGACCGGGTGCGTGGTGGTCGCCGTCGACTACCGGCTGGCGCCCGAGCACCCGTTCCCGGCGGCGGTCGAGGACTGCCTCGCCGCGTACGCCTGGATCCAGCGAAACCACGGCGCACTCGGCACGGTTGCGGGCGCCGTCGGGGTGATGGGGGACAGCGCCGGTGGCAACTTGGCCGCCGTGGTGGCCCAGGAGACCCGGCCCGGCCGACGGTCCGCCTCCGGGGACGTGCCGCCCCCCGTGACCCAGTGCCTGGTCTACCCCGCCCTGGACGCCCGGTTCGCGACCGAGTCGTTCCGGATCATGGGGGACCGGTTCTTCCTCACCGCCGACGGGATGGAGGCCTTCCGGGCCCGCTATCTGCCCGACCCGGCCGGGTACGAGGACGTGCGGGCCTCGCCGGGCCTGTGCACGGATCTCGACGGCCTGGCGCCGGCCCTGGTCGTCACCGCCGGGTTCGACCCGTTGCGCGACGAAGGCGCCGCCTACGCCGGGGCGATGGCGTCGGCCGGGGTGGCGGTGGAGTACCGCTGCTACGACGACATGGTCCACGGCTTCTTCGGGATGGGTGTCGTGCCGGACTGCCTGGCGCTCGCCACCGAAGTCTGTGACGCCATGGGGTCGTTGATGCGCCGGGCCACGCCACGTCCCGACCGGTGAGGGCCGGGACGACGGGACGGGGCCACGGCGGCCCCTACACTCCGGGCATGGACATGATCCCCGGACTGCTGGCCCTCGTCGGCGGCGGCGAGTTCCAGGAGGGCTGTGCCTTCGACGCCGAGTTCCTGGCCGCATCCGGGGGCGACCGGGTCCTGGTCCTGCCCACGGCGGCCGCATACGAGCACCCCGAACGTCTGGTGGCGCGGGCGGGCGCCTGGTTCGAGCAGCGCGGGGGCACGGTCGAGGGACTCATGGTCCTGACCCGGGCCGATGCAGAGAACGACGGTGCGGCCGACATCGTGCGTCGGGCCCGACTCGTCTACCTGGCCGGAAGCTCGCCGATGCACGTCCGGAGCGTGCTGAAGCACTCGGCCGTGTGGGACGCGCTGGTGGCGGCCTGGAGCGACGGGGCCGTGGTCGTCGGGTCGTCCGGTGCCGCGATGGCGCTGACCGACCCGATGGTGGACGCCCGTGGCGGCGGCCTCACCATCGGTCTGGGACTGGTGTCGGGGGTCGCCGTGGTCCCCCATTTCGGAGACGCCCACGACGACGGGCACGGCGAGAAGATGCACCGGTCGGTGCTCCTGGCTCCCGTCGGGACGCCGGTGGTGGGCATCCCCGAACGCACCGCGCTGGTCCGGGACCCGAACGGGTCGTGGCGGTCCGCCGGCGACCGGCCGGTGGCCGTCTTCCTCGACGGGGCGCCCGCCGCCGACGGACTGGACGCCCTACCGGGCTGACCGGCGTCGACGACGGGCTCGGAGGGGCTCAGTCGCCCTCGACGATGGTGACCGACTCGATGACGACGGGCTCGGAGGGTGCGCCGGACCGGCTGCCGACCGACTCGATGGCCTTGACCACGTCGAGCCCCTTCACCACCTTGCCGAACAACGAGTAACTCGGGGGGAGGCCCACGCCGTCGGGCCCGCTGATGATGAAGAACTGGCTGCCATTGGTGTTCGCGCCGGCGTTGGCCATGGCGATGGAGCCGATCTCGTAGCGGCCGGGCGCGGGCAGTTCGTCCTCGAACCGGTAACCGGGGCCGCCCCGTCCCGTTCCCTCGGGATCGCCGCCCTGGCACATGAAGCCGGGGATGATCCGGTGGAAGGTGACTCCGTCGTAGTAGTGCCACCGCGCCAGGAACACGAAGTTGTTCACCGTCTTCGGGGCGGCGATCGGGTTGAGCGAGATGGTGAGCGCACCCTTGTTGGTGAGCACCTCCGCCGTGTACGACTTGGTGGGATCGATGACCATGGGAGGAGCGGCGTCGAAGCGCTGCATCCTCGGGCTGGAGCCGTCGGCGGCGGGGATCTCGGGGGCCATGGGTCTACTCCTTGGGTCGGGGTTCGGTCGTCGGTCGTCGGACGTCGGTCGGCGGTCGGCGGTCGGCGGTCGGTGCCTAGGAGGCGGTGACCGTGACCGACAGCATGCGGTGGATGACCGTCGGCGGGGTGCCGGTCTGGCTTCCGTCGGCGTTGATCGCCTGGACGACGCTCTGGCCGGAGGTCACTTGACCGAACAGCGCATATTGGGGGGGGAGCGACTCGCCCTGTGACCCGGCCACGATGAAGAACTGGTTGCTCGTCGTGCCGGCGGGCGCGGTGGACGTCTTGGCCATGGCCAGTGCGCCCAGCGGGTACTGGGGGGTGGCCGTGGCCGGCACCTCGCCCTGCACCGTGTATCCCACGGCCCCACTACCAGTCCCGGTCGGGTCACCGGTCTGGTCCACGAACTGCGGGATCACCCGGTGGAAGGTGTTGCAGTCGTAGTACTTCTGGCCCACCAGGAAGACGAAGCTGTTGACTGCCACCGGTGCCGTCTTGGCGTCGAGCGAGGCCACGATGGTCCCGAGGTCGGTCTTGATGGTGACCGTGTACGTCTTCGACGTGTCGATCGTCATCGGCGGGGCCTTGAACTGCGGGTTCGGCAACGATGCAGTCGGGCTGGAGGGGCACCCCGCCGCCTTGGACGCGGCGTCGGCCGTCGCCTGTGCGGTCGAGGCCGGAGCGGTCGACGTCGTCGTCGAGGTGGATGCCGCCGTCGTGGTGTGGGCCCACGGTTTGGTGATGAGGAGGGACAGGCCGACCACGACCACCACCACGATGCCGATCGTCACCGCCCGTCGCGCGCCGCGCCGGCGCTTCGCTGCCTTCTGCTCGGCCTCACGGCGTGCCTGGCGACCGGCCTTTTGACGTTCACGCTTCTCGGTTCCCACGGACCTGCAGGGTAGTCGGTCCCACCAAGGGCCCCGGAGCGCCCCCGTCCACGCCCCGGCCGGGCGACCGGTGCCGGGTTGTAGCCTTGCGGACCATGTCCCTCGTGGTGCAGAAGTTCGGCGGAACGTCGGTCGGCGACGCCGATCGCATCCGTGCCGTGGCCGACCACGTGGCCCGGACCCGGCGGGCCGGCGCCGACGTCGTCGTCGTGGTCAGCGCCATGGGCAAGACCACCGACCAATTGGTCCGCCTGGCCGCCGACGTGAGCTCGGTGCAGCCGGACCGGGAGGTCGACATGCTGCTCAGCGCAGGCGAGCGGATCACCATGGCCCTGTTGTGCATGGCGCTCGCCGAGCTCGGTGTGGACGCGGTGTCGTTCACCGGCAGCCAGGCCGGGATGATCACCGACACCTCGCACACCAGGGCCAAGATCCTGGAGGTGAAGGGTGACCGGCTCCGCGAGACCCTCGCCGCGGGCACCGTGCCCGTCGTCGCCGGCTTCCAGGGGGTGTCGACCGACAGGGAGGTCACCACCCTCGGTCGGGGCGGTTCGGACACGACCGCGGTGGCGTTGGCCGCCGCGCTCGGGGCCGACGCCTGTGAGATCTACACCGACGTGTCCGGGGTCTTCACCACCGATCCGCGCATCGTACCCGGGGCCCGCAAGCTCACCCGGGTCAGCTACGAGGAGATGCAGGAGATGGCTGCAACGGGTGGCCGGGTGCTCGCGCTGCGGTCGGTCGAGTTCGCCCGGAACCACAACGTCCCGCTCCATGTGCGCTCGAGCTTCACCTGGGAGCCCGGCACGTGGGTCGACAAGGAGGATGCATCGATGGAGCAGGCAGTCGTCACCGCGGTGACCCACGATCTGTCGGAGGCCAAGGTGACCGTCACCGGGGTGCCGGACCAACCGGGTCTGGCGGCCATGCTCTTCCGGGGCCTCGCGGACCGCAACGTCAACGTCGACATGATCGTGCAGAACGTGTCGCTCCACGGGACCACCGACATCTCCTTCACCATCCCCGAGTCGGACCTCGTGGCCAGCACCGAGGTGTGCGAGGGACTCGTCCCGGCACTGGGCGCCACCGGCGTCATCAGCGACGACGACGTGGCCCGCGTGTCGCTCGTCGGCGTGGGCATGAAGACCCATCCCGGAGTCACCGCGCTCACCTTCGAGACACTGGCCGACCGTGGGATCAACATCGAGATGATCTCGACCTCGTCGATCCGCATCTCCTGCCTGATCCGTGCCGAGCAGGCCGAGGACGCGGTGCGCGCACTCCACGCCGCCTTCGCGCTGGCCTGATCCCGGTCGCCCGGCCCCGGGGCGGGTCGGCGGGTCGACGGGTCGGCAGGTCGGCGGGTCGACGGGTCGGTCCGCGTGTCCCCCGTAGACTGTCGGACGTGCGCATCGGCGTCGTGGGAGCAACCGGTCAGGTCGGGACCGTCATGCAGACGATACTGGCCGAGCGCGCCTTCCCGCTCGACGAGCTGCGGCTCTTCGCCTCCTCCCGTTCGGCCGGCCGCACCATGGCCTACCTCGACGACCGGCTGGTCGTCGAGGACGCCGCCGCTGCCGACGCCTCGGGTCTGGACATCGCCCTCTTCTCCAGTGGCGCCACCGCCTCGCGCGAGCTTGCCCCCCGATTCGCCGCCGCCGGGGCGATCGTGGTCGACAACTCGTCGGCCTGGCGCATGGACCCCGACGTCCCGCTCGTCGTCCCCGAGGTCAACGAGGCGGCTCTCGACTCCATCCCCCGGGGGATCGTCGCCAATCCCAACTGCACGACCATGGTGGCGATGCCGGTGCTGAAGCCGCTGCACGACGCCGCCGGGCTGGTCCGGTTGGTCGTCGCCACCTATCAGGCGGTGTCGGGCGCAGGCCTCGCCGGCGTGGCCGAGCTCGACGCCCAGCTGCGGTCCACCGTCGACGGCGCCGCCGCCCTGACATTCGACGGTGGCGCCGTCGACGGACCGGCCGGCTCGGTCTTTCCGGACCGGATCGCCCACAACGTGCTGTCGATCGCCGGCTCCCTGGTCGGGGACGGTTCCGGGGAGACCAACGAGGAGCAGAAGTTCCGGGACGAGAGCCGCAAGATCCTCGACCTCCCCGACCTGGCCGTGACGTGCACCTGCGTCCGGGTCCCGGTGTTCACCGGGCACTCGCTGGCCATCGTGGCCGAGTTCGCCCGGCCCATCACCCCCGACGAGGCCACCGAGCTCCTCGACGGCGCGCCGGGCGTGGAGCTGTCCGACCTGCCGACGCCTCGGAAGGCCGCCGGTACGGACCCCTCGCTGGTCGGCAGGATCCGGGTGGCCGACGGCGCCGCGTACGGGTTGGCCCTCTTCGTGAGCGGGGACAACCTCCGCAAGGGCGCCGCCCTCAACGCGGTGCAGATCGCCGAGTCGCTGGTGCGCCTCGGCCTCGTGGGCTGAGGCGCCCGCGGCCGTCCTGCGCCGGTAGGCGTCAGGCCGACGCGTCCGGTCGGTCCGGCGCGTCGACGACGGTGGGGCCGGAGCGGGCGAGCACCGCCACCCGCTTGGCCAGAGTGACGGCATGGTCACCGAAGCGCTCGTAGAACCGGGCCAGCAGTGCCAGCTCGACGGCGACCGGCAGCGGCATGGTGCCCGCCACGACCTCCACCGTCAGGCTCACGTGCAGGTCGTCCATCTCGTCGTCGAGATCGTCCACCAGCTCCCATCCCTTGGGCTGGCGTTCGGCGTAGGCGTCGGTGGTCGCCCGCCACATGTGGACGGCGACCTCGCCCATCCGTTCGAGCAGGCCCCGGCTGCGGGCCGACAACTCGGCGCCGAGCCCACGGGCCGCGCGGCGGGCGACGTGCTCCGCCAGGTCGCCGTTGCGCTCGAGGTCGGGCAGCATCCGGATGACGGTGACCAGGTAGCGCAGCTGGTCGGGTGAGGTGATCCCGGCCACGGTGAGCTGCTGCAGGGTGAGCTCCTCGATCTCGTGGCACATGGAGTCGACGATCTCGTCCCGCTCGGCCAGGGCCTTCGCCGCTTCGCGGTCGCCCGCCAGCAGTGCAAGGGTGGCGCCCGACACCGAATCGCCGACCAGCGCGAAGAGCTGCAGGACCGTGCGGTCGATCTGTTCGAGCGGGGACTCCACCGGCCCACCGTATCGCTGGCACCTGGGGCCGGACCGGGCGCACCGCGCCTGCGGGAGCGGTCCGTTCCGGTGCAGGCTCAGTCGGCGTCGGGACCGATGTCACCGTCGCCCCCGACGACCCGTTCCTCGCTCACGATGATCCGGGGTCCCGAGCCCCAGGACAGGTAGCGCCATGACCAGTTGACGAAGACGACGATCTTGTTCCGGAAGCCGACGAGATAGACGAGGTGCAGCC
>JAKAZC010000142.1 GCA_021826655.1 Actinomycetes bacterium
CAGTGTTATTATCGCGAGCATCCACTAGTGGGCCCGTCGGTCGCGACCGGGAGTCGCCGCGCCGGCATGCGGAACCCGCGGCCACCACTGCCGGCTGCGGGAGAAGGGTCCCCCCCCGGGGGGGACCGGCCGCGCCGAGCGCGGCTCAGCCGACGTCGGGTGCCCCGAGCCGGTCGAGCACCTGACCGGCCTCGTCCATGACCCGGCCGACGAGCTCGGCCACCGTCGGGAGCTCGTCGATCTCGCCGACGACCTGGCCGGTGGGCAGCACGCCGACGTCGGTGCGACCGTCGACGAGCGCGGCCTTGGTCATCATCGGCGCGTTGGCCGCCATGACCACCTGGGGCCACGTCAGCTCGTTGCCCCGCTTGAGCGCCCGCCCCTCCTTGAGGAGGGCGGGGAGCGAGGTCTTGGTCTCCTTGCGGAACGCATGGGCGTTGGCCATCGCCCGCGGCAGTGCACGCAGCCAGCCGGACCGCTCGAGGTGGTCGACCAGGTCGGTCCGGATCACCCGCTGCGGCGCGCCGTCGACCTTGGTGGACACCACCGTCCCGGTCACCGGCGTCCGGAGGTAGAGCTGCTTGACGTCGTCAGGCACCCGGCTCTCCCGGGTAAGCAGGAAGCGGGTCCCCATGGCGATGCCCGACGCGCCGTAGGCGAGTGCCGCAACCAGGCCACGCCCGTCGAAGAAGCCCCCGGCGGCGATCACCGCCACCCGGTCACCCACCGCGTCCACCACCGCTGGGGCCAGCAGTGACGTCGGCACCGATCCGGTATGGCCTCCACCCTCGCCCCCCTGGGCGATCACCGCGTCGACGCCCCACTCCGCCACCTTCTCGGCGTGGCGACGCGCCCCGACGGTCGGCATGACGACCAGCCCGGCCGCCCGGCACCGGTCGACCAGCGCGGGATTCGGGGCCTGGGCGAAGCTGGCCACCCGCACCCCGTTGTCGATCATCAACGCCACCCGGTCGGCCACGTCGGCGACGTCGGTGCGCATGTTGACGCCGAACGGCTCGTCGGTCCGGGCCCGCACGTCGGCGATTGCGGCGACCAGCTCGTCGAACGTCATCGTCGCCGACGCGAGGATGCCCAGTCCGCCGGCCTCCGCGGTGGCGGCCACCAGACGCGGCCCGGCCACCCAGCCCATGCCGGTCTGTACGATGGGGTAGCGGACGCCGACCAGGTCGCAGAAGGGTGTGCGCAGGGCCGGATGGGTCACGCCCGCACCTCGCGGTCGCGCGAGCCCGACGGGTCGAGCACGGTACGCAGGAGGTCGAGTTCCTCGGGGGTCGGCATGCGGGTGTCGGGCACCTCGTCGGGGACCACGAGGTCGAATCCGGTGGCCGCTCTGACGTCGTCGACGGTGACGCCGGGATGGACCGACGCCAGTCGCATGACGCGGTCGGGGGTGGCGAAGTCGAAGACACCCAGGTTGGAGACGACGAACCGGATCTCGTGGTACCGGGTGGCCGAGGGGCCGGCCGCCGCGGCGCGGGCGTAGCCCACGCCGGACACCACGTCGACCTGCTCCACGAACGACCGGGGCGAGTGGTTGGGCACCCAGTAGCTCGTGGTGTGGTTGACGGTGTTGCCGGGCGCGCCACGGACGCCGACCAGCTGTGCCTTCGGCTGCGCCCACGGCCCGATGGCGCTGATGTTCTGGTTGCCGGTCCTGTCGATCTGCGAGGCCATCATGATCAGGTTGCGGCGGCCCGACCACACCACGTCGAAGACGCGCCGGTAGGGCATGTGCGACTCGTAGACGAGTGACGACGCCCGGGCGCCGAGTGGGGGAGCGCCGTCGACGAGGGCGGCGTCACCGTCGGTCAGCACCAGGTCGGGGGCGAACGTGCGGCGGGCCAGCCGGGCCCCGAGCGCGGGTGCGGTGCCGAAGGCGCTGGCCATCACCTCGCCGTCGCCCCGGAACACCTCGGCGCACGCCACGGCGCAGTATTCGGCCCGGGTCACCCCGGAGTCGGTGGTGTCGGTCATGCGCCCTCCTGTCGGGCCTCGGCGGCCTTGGCCGCGGCGCGCTCGTCGGCGGCCTCACGGGTGGCGGCCTGGTAGCCGGCCTCGTCGACGGCGAGGAACCGGCGGTGGAAGGCGGCCCAGGCGTCGGGGTCGCCGGCGGCGGCCACGTACTCCCGCTGGAACCCCTCGTCGCGCCCGTAGTCGGGCACGCACGCGGTGAAGTGGGCACCTCCCGGGGTCTCGACGACACGGTCGGTCAGGAGCCGGCTGATGCACAGGGTCTGGATCGGGCCCTCCTCGGCCAGCTGCTCCGTCGTCACCACCCGCTCGGTGGTGACGAAGCGACGGTCGGCGGCACCCAGGAACAGCTCGTCGAAGAAGGGGTCGGGGCCGAGGATCTGTGCCGACCCGGCGGCGTCGGCGCGGTTCACGTGCACGAGGGCCGCGTCCAGCCGAAGAGCCGGCATGGCCACGAGCTCCTCCCCGTCGTCGTAGGGGGAGCGCACCGTGCGCAGCGTCGGGTTGACCGCGAGCACGTCCGACCCGAGGCCCGACCGAGTGGGGAGGAAGGGGATCCGCTGCGAGGCGGCCAGGAGCCCGAGGTAGAACATCCCCTCGTCCACCTCCATGGCCTCGACGGCCCCGGCCTGGCGGGCCGCCCTGAAGTGGGGATCGGTCGGGATGGAGTCGAGGGTCACGAACCCGAAGACCACCTTGGCCACCTTGCCCGCCGCGCACAGGAGGCCGACGTCGGGGCCCCCGTAGGACACGATGGTGAGGTCGGTGAGGTCCGAGCGCAGGATGGCGCGCACCGCGGCCATCGGCTTGCGTCGCGAGCCCCACCCACCGATGCCGATGGTCATGCCGGAGGCGAGCTCGCCCACGAGCCCGTCGAGGTCCGTCCGCTTGTCAGCCACGGCGGCGGGCCCCCCGTCGGTCGGTGGCCGTGGGTCGTCGGGTGCCGGGTCCGGTCATCGGGACGTGTCCGCGTCGCGCTTCTCGACGAAGGCGGCCCGTTGCTCGTCGGCCACTCCGGCCACGTGGAGCTCGTAGGTGAACCCCTGCTCGAGCCGGTAGCTCGTCCGCACGTCGACGGGGTCGATCCCGTTGAGGGACTCCTTGGCCCGGCGCAGGATGGTCGGGCTCTTGGCCGCGATGACCTCGGCCACCGCATAGGCGGCGTCCACCAGCTCGTCGCCCGGGACCACCCGGAGCACCGATCCGTAGTGGTGGAGTTCGGCGGCCGTCGCCGGTTCGGCCGTGTAGACCATCGACCGCATCCGGTGCTGGGGCACCAGGCGCGACAGATGGGTGGCCGCGCCGAGCGCCCCCCGATCGACCTCGGGCAGCCCGAAGGTGGCGTCCTCGGAGGCGACCACGATGTCCGCGTTGCCGGCCAGTCCGACCCCACCTCCGAGGCAGAATCCCTGGACCGCGGCGATGACCGGGACCTCGCACTCGTAGACGGCGGCGAACGCGGCGAAGCAGCCCCGGTTGGCGCCGATGAGCGCCTCGTCGCCACGGGCCTGGATCTCCTTGATGTCGACGCCGGCGCAGAACCCGCGCCCTTCGGCCCGCAGGATCACCACGCGGTTGTCGGGGACCCGACCGGCGGCGAGCACGGCGTCGGCGAGCCCGAACCAACCGGCCACGTCGAGGGCGTTGACCGGGGGGTGGTCGATGACCACCTCGGCGATGCCGGGTCGGTGCTGATGGGTGACGATGGGCATGTGGTGCTCCGGGGTGTGCGGCGGGACCGGCCGCCCTGGCCCCGGGCCCCGGGGACGGGAGGTGTACGGCCCCGCACTCGGCGTGCGGTTGACTGGCTGGTGTGTCGGCCACGGCGCTGCTGCTCCCGATGCCGGGCGCGTGCCGGCGGTGGGCCGGGACCCGCCCGTTTCGGATCTGATGCCGTGTCAGGTAATAGTGGTCTGGACAGTACCAGTCGGAGCCGGGGAGGCAGCAGTGGCAACACGTGGGAGTACCGACCGACCCGACCCGCTCGACTTCACCGGCCGGACCGTCCTGGTGACGGGCGGCGCCAAGGGGATCGGACGGGGGATCGCCGAGGGGTTCCTGGCCGCCGGAGCCGACGTGGTCGTCTGCGGGCGCACCGCGGTCGACGACGACGCGCTGCCGTCCGGGGTCGACGCCGCCGGTGGCCGGCGACGGGCCGTCTTCGTGACGGCCGACCTGCGCGACGCCGACCAGTCCGCGGCGGCGGTGGCAGCGGCGGTCGACCGGTTCGGGGGCCTCGACGTCCTCGTCAACAACGCCGGCGGCTCCCCGGCGGCCGATGCCGCCACCGCGTCGCCCCGGTTCGCGGCGTCGATCGTCCAGCTGAACCTGCTCGCCCCGCTCTACTGCTCCCAGGCCGCCAATGCGGTGATGCAGGGCCAGGACGACGGCGGTTCGATCATCAACATCGCCTCGGTCAGCGGACTGCGGCCGTCGCCCGGCACGGCCGCCTACGGCGCGGCCAAGGCCGGGCTGATCAACCTCACCGCCTCGCTGGCCATCGAGTGGGCACCCAAGGTGCGGGTCAACGCGCTGAGCGCGGGGCTGGTGGCCACCGGGTCGGCCGACGCCCACTACGGCGGAGACGAGGGGATGGCGGAGGTGGCGGCCACCGTGCCACTGGGACGCTTCGGCACCCCGGCCGACATGGCCGGGATCTGCCGCTTCCTGGCGTCGCCCCTCGCCGCCTACGTGAGCGGAGCGAACCTGGTGGCCCACGGTGGCGGCGAGCGCCCGGCGTTCCTCGCCGCGGCGGCCCGTGCCGCACCTCCCGACGCCTGAGCGGAACCGCCGCCCGGGTGACCCGGAGATGACCCGGTGACCGGTGGCGGGACCCGGTCAGGCACGGGAACCACTCAAGTCCGGGCCCGGTCCGGTCGATGGACATGCACAGGGCCGTCAGGTGAGGACCGTCCCCGCGGGGGACGGCACCGGATCGCCCAGGAGTGTCCGACAATGCTGACCCATCCGGAGCCGACGTTCACACTGCAGGGGACTCCCTATCTGGAGTACCTCCCGGTCATCGACGTCTCGACGGGCCGGCTGCTCGGCATGGAGGCGCTCGTCCGCTGGCGGCACCCCACCCGCGGGCGGATCCCGCCGGACCTCCTGATTCCGGCGGCCGAGGCGAGCGGGGACATCGGCCCGCTGACCCGCTGGATCGTGGCCGCGGCGTGCGAGGAGGCCGGTCACTGGTCGCGCAGCATCCAACTCGGTGTGAACTGCACCGTCGAACAGCTCCAGCGCGGCGAGGTGTCGGTCGCGGTCGCCGAGGCCCTCGAGCAGTCGGGGTTCCCGAGTGACCAGCTCAACATCGAGGTGACCGAGGACGCCGTGGTCGATCCCACCGCGTCGGCCGACCTGCTGGCGCTGTCCGACATGGGCGTGCAGCTGTCCGTCGACGACGTAGGCACCAACTGGTCGTCCTTCGAGCCGTTCAAGCGGCATGCCATCAGCACCGTGAAGATCGACGGCTCGTTCGTCGCCGGGCTCGAGTCCAACCAGGGGATCAACCGACTGGTGGTGGAGACGGTCATCCACATGGCACACAGTCTCGGAATGTCCGCCATCGTCGAACAGGTGGAGAACGTCAACCAGTTGCGCATCGCCGGATCGTTCGGTGCCGATGCGGCCCAGGGCTTCTTCTTCGCCCGGCCGATCGCCCGGGCCGACGCCCGGAAGTTTGCCGAGGGACCGGAGATCCCCGTCTTCTCCCGCACCGAGTCCCAGACCATGCTGTTGACCGACGGCGGGTCGGCCCCGCTCGCCTCGTTCCTGACCGAGCACGAGCCGGAGTCCGACGCGCGCCACGCCGACGCCCCGCCCCCGCGCTCGGTACCCGGCTCCGACTGACCGACCGCCGCCGGCCGGGGTACCCTCGGGCACCGGCGTCGACCCGATCGGGTGCCCCTGTCACCGGGGGATCCGCCCCGGGACCGGGTCCGCACTTCGTGGCTACGATGTCGTGTCCACCCGTGGTCACCCTCCCCGCCCAGGCGGGAGAGGTGGGCGCCGATCGAGATGCCTGGTATACCCATGCCCGTGAAACTCGCCGTCATCAAGGAGTCGCGCCCGGGGGAGCGTCGCGTCGCGATCGTCCCCGAGGTGGCGGCAAAACTGGCCAAGACCGGCATCGACGTCGTCGTGGAGTCGGGGGCGGCCACCGAGGCCCGGTTCTCCGACGAGGACTTCGTCCGGGCCGGTGCCACGGTCGTACCCGACGCGGTGTCGGCACTCCGAGGAGCCGATTTCGTGGCCCACGTGCAGCCGTTGACCGTCGACGAGGTGGGGATGCTCGACCAGGGCACCTCGGTCATCAGCTTCCTGCAGCCGGTCGCGTCGGCCGACGTCGTGCAGGCGCTGGCCGACAAGGGCGCGACGGTGTACAGCCTCGACCTCCTGCCCCGGATCAGCCGGGCCCAGTCCATGGACGCGCTCTCCTCACAGGCCACCGTCGCGGGCTATCGGGCCGGGCTGTCGGCCGCCGAGCATCTGGCCAAGTTCTTCCCCATGTTCATGACCGCAGCCGGCACGGTGCCGCCGGCCAAGGTGCTGGTGATGGGTGCAGGTGTCGCCGGGCTCCAGGCCATCGCCACCGCGCGGCGCCTCGGCGCGGTGGTGCGGGCCTACGACGTGCGCGCCGCGGCCAAGGAGGAGGTGGAGAGCCTCGGTGCCAAATTCGTCGTCCTCGATCTCGAGACCCAGGACGGCGCAGGCGGATACGCCAAGGAACAGTCGGCCGAGTACCTGGCCCGGCAACAGGAGCTGCTGGCCGCCGAGGTCGCGGCGTCCGACGTGGTGATCACCACAGCGCAGATCCCCGGGCGAAAGGCCCCGGTGCTGGTGACCGAGGCGATGGTGCACGGGATGCCCGAGGGCGCGGTGCTCGTCGACATGGCCGCCGACTCGGGCGGCAACTGCGAGCTGTCGGTGGCCGGCGAGGACGTTCGGGTCGGCGGCGTGACCGTGGTCGGTCTGACCAACCCACCGGCGTCGATGCCGACGCACGCCAGCTTCCTCTACGCCCGCAACATCGCCAACTTCCTCGGCCTGGTG
>JAKAZC010000143.1 GCA_021826655.1 Actinomycetes bacterium
GATCGCCGGATCACCGGATCGCCGGGGTAGCCTGCCGCCATGACCACCGACGAGCTCCTGGCCCACGCCTGCCCCATCATCCGGGACATCGGGTGGGCCCACTACTTCTCGCCCGAGGCCGAGTCGGCGGCGGCGCGGATCGGGATCGACCTCTTCACGCTCTACGCTCTCGGACGCGGTGGGGTCCTGGGCGACGTGGAGCCCGTCGTCGTCTCCAGTGCGTTCGGCTACTTCAATCCGGAGGTCGTCGAGGCGCTGTGGAACGGAGGACGCACACACATCGCACCGCGCGAAGCTGCACGCGTCTACCTCGACTGTGCCGCCGAGGTGGGACGTCGCAGTCTGGCCGATATCGAGGGTCTGGGGGCCATGGTGGAAGCGGCGGATGCCGTCAACGAGGCGGCTGACCCCGTGGGTCTTGCCCTGTACGCGGGATTTCGGGGCGAGCTCCTGGTGGACGACGTCCCCGGGAGGGCCATGCAGATCGTCAACGTGCTGCGCGAGTTCCGGGGAAGCGCCCACCTGATCTCCTTACGCGCCTGCGGGGTCGACGCCCGCACCGCCCACTTCATCAAGCGCCCGAACGACGGGGCGATGTTCGGGTGGCCCGCCGACTTCCAGCCCGAGATCAGTGACGAGCAACGCGCAGCGGTGGACGCCGCCGAGGTGCTGACCGATGACCTGGTCCGCCCGGCATACGCCGTGCTCGACGCCGGCGCGGCAGCGGCCCTCGTCCAGGGACTCGACGACATGGCCGTGGCGCTCGGCAACTGAACGACGACGGACCGGCATGCACCGGTGGCCGGAGGCTCACGAACGCGGGTGGACGGCTGACCCGGGGCGACTCGATCGACGTCGATGTCGACGTGGTCGGGGTGCGGGTCAGCGTTGCGCTGCGTCGACTCGACCGGTCGCGGTGCCCGTGCAGCTATCCGAGCGCGGACCCCACGCAGACCCGCAGACGGGGACGAAGTCGCGCCGCTCCACGGGGGTGAGGCGGGCATCGTGGCCGGGGCCGTGCCGGGACGGGCGCTGCGCGGTTCCGGCCGGTTCCGGAGCGGTGGTGGTGGTGGACGCGGACCCGCCGCCGGATCCCGTGAGCGGCTGACCCGAACCCGGTCGTCGGGTGTCGCCTCTCAACCACGGCAACCACCGACATGCCGATCGTCGGCGTCTGTCCCCTCCGACCCCCCGGAGCGGCATCCGCCACCTCGCCCGTTTCGCCGGATCCGGCCCGTTTCGCCCCCTGTGGCCCACCCCACCCCGCCTCTCCGGATGTGCGGAGCCGGGTGCTACGGGCACGGTCGACGATACCGGTGGGGACGCACCTCCTGGTCACCTCCCCGAACCGGCGGAGCGGTCGAGACCCGGGCCCACAGGACGGCGGCCGGCGGCGTCGAGCCGCACCACGTCGACGGCCACGTCGAGCGTATGGGAGTCGCCACCCCCGAACACGATCCCTTTGAGCGGTGACACATCGGCATAGTCCCGACCCCATGCGGTGGTCACGTAGTCGTTCCCGACCCGCTTGTCATTGGTCGGATCGAGGTCGAGCCAGCCCCAGTCGGGCACGAACACCGACAGCCACGCATGGGACGCGTCGGCTCCGACGAGCCGCTCGGCACCGGGAGGTGGGGCCGTCTCGAGGTAGCCGCTGACATACCGGGCGGCCAGGCCCATCGACCGGACGCAGCCGACGGCCAGGTGTGCGAAGTCCTGGCACACGCCCCTCCTGTGATCGAGCACCTCGTCGAGCGGCGTGGTGACCGTCGTGAACCCGGGGTCGTAGACGAAATCACGGTGGATCCGTTCGGTCAGGTCGGTGACGACGTCGACCAACGGGGCGCCGGGAACGAACGACGGCTCGGCGTAGTCACGCACCACCTTGGCCGTCGAGACCAACGGCGACTCGAAACAGAACTCTCGCGCGTCCAGCATGTCGGGGGAGAGTTCGTGAGTGAGACGCTCGAGCGCCTCCGACCAGTCCGGCCCGATAGCCGGCAGCGGGTCCACGTCCGTCACCTCGACCGTGCTGGTGGCAGTGACGGTCATCGCCGCGAACGGCCCGTCCACCACGAAGCTGGTCACCTGGTTGCCGTAGAAGTCGGAGCGCTCGCCCCAGCCGGTCGGCGTGGGATCCACCACGAGCTCATGTTCGACGCACATCTGCCGATCCGTGTCGCGGGGTCGCAGGTGGGCTTCGTTCCGGCAGCGGGTCACCGGAGCGCTGTAGCGGTAGTCCGTGCGATGCTCGATCCGGTACCTCACGATCCACCGCCCACGTTCTCGAGCCGGCCCCCGGCCAGGACCGAGAGTCTCTCATGGGTGAAGTAGGTGCGGCGCAGGGAGTCGAGCAGGTCGTCGATGAGCACGTCGGCGGACGTGAACACCTCGTCGAGTTCCGGGCGCCTGCGCCCGGTGACGTCGACAGCGGCCAGGCGGTCGGCGTCGGTGAGGCGCAGAAGTGTCGTGGCCTCGAGGGCGAGACGCTCCTCATTGGCCAGCCGCTGGGCCGACGACTGCTTTGGGAGTTCGGCCAGATGAGCGACCAGTCGATCCAACTGGTAGAGCACGCTGCGGGGGTTGGCCACGTCGTACACCAGCAGATCGATGGCTCCCGACACGTGCAGGATCGACCCGGCCCGGCGCCGGAAGATGATCAGGCTCTCCGAGGTGGTGAGCAGGGACTCGACGAGTAGGTCCTCGACGACCCCGGACCGACGTACGACGAGCACCGACCTCAGCAGGCGCACCAGACCCTGGGCCCGCTCGACGCGGCGACCCGCGTCCAGGAAGAGCCATGCCGGGTCCCGCTCCATGTTCTCGGCCGAGACCCCGGACAGGGCGAGTAGGGACCGCTGCAGGCGGAGCAGGCTCGGCTGGGCTCCGGCGAACTGGGTCGGCGGTCGGCGGCGGAACCGGCCGAGCTCTTCCTCGATGTCGCCGACGAGCTGCCAGCTGTCGGCCGACAGCTGCTCCCGCACGGAATAGGAGGCCTCGACCAGGATCCCGAGAGTCGACACCAGGCTGGCGGAGACGCTCTCGTCGAAGAGCAGGGCGAGCGCGGTCCGGTCATTGGGGAGCACGGCCTCGGTCACCGTCGCATCGGGCAGGACGGGCGACCCGGCGGGTCCGGAGCCCGAGTCGAACCCGGACGCGTCCCCGAGCGCGGCCAGCAGCACCTGGAGGGACTGTGCCCCACCGTCGTCGCTCGTGCCGAGCGGCTGGTCGAGTCGGGTGAGCACGGTGCGGATGAGGCGGATCACCAACTCGGCGTGCTCGGCGCTCCGTCCGAGGACGAAGAGCTGGGCGGCCACCCGTCCCGGCAGCGCAGGGGGCACCTCGGGCACCAAGGAGGGAGGCGGTTCCGTGTGCACGGACGGCAACCATGGGCTCTGCTGGAAGGCCGGCTCCGACGTCACCACCCATGTGTCCTTACTGGTGCTCTCCCCGCGCCCGGCCACCACCGGGGTGCCCGTGTCGATCCCGGCCCGGGTCAATCCGCCCGGAAGCAGGCGGAATTCGTGACCGGCGACGCCGCCGGCCGTTCGGTCGGCCACCGCGAACGTCCGCAGGATCACCGGGCGGGCCACGAGCGCTCCGTCGGCGTCGACGACGGGCATGGTGGAGGGCACCAGGATCTCCTGTCCCACCCAGTCGCCGGGTCGGGCTCGGACCCGGTCGCGCAACGCCATCCGCTCGGCGGTGGTCATGCGGGCCGGCAGCAGCGGGTGGCGGCCGGCCGCAGGACGGACAGGCAGCAGCATCAGGTCGTCGAACCTCGCGAGCACGTGGTTCAGCCCGTCGTGCCGACCGCACCACCAACTCTGCGGGCCCCGCAGGGCGAGGTCCTCGCCGAGCAGTGCCGGGGCCAGGTCATCGAGCAGACCGGACAGCGCCGGGCTCTCCAGGATCCCGGAGCCCAGTGGATTGAGCACGGCGACCCGGCCACGGCGGACCACCTCGACCAGGCCCGGGATCCCGAGCAGCGAGTCGGCCCGGAGCTCGACCGGGTCGCACCAGGCGTCGTCGACCCGGCGGATGACCACGTCGACGGGGTCGAGGCCGGACAGCGACCGCAGCCATACTCGATTGTTCTGCACGACGAGGTCACGTCCCTCGACCAGTGGATAGCCGAGGTACGCGGCCAGATAGGCATGCTCGAAGTAGGTCTCCGACAGGGGTCCCGGCGTCAGGATGACCACCCGCGGCTCCTCCGTACCGTCGGGTGCGGCGGTGGCCACTCCGGCGCGTATGGCCCGGACGAATCCGGCGAGGCGTTCGACACCCGACGCCCGATGAAGCGTGGGGAGCACCCGGGACAGGGTCGAACGGTTCACGAGCGCGTAGCCCAGCCCGGACGGGGCCTGGGCGCGGTCGGTGACGGCGCGGAACCCCCCGTTTCGCTCGCGGACCACGTCGACGGCGGTGGTGAACAACCGGTGGGCACCGGGCACGGAGATCCCGGTGCACGCCCGCAGAAAGCCGGGGTGTGCCAGCACGACCTCTGCCGGCACCAGGCCGCGGGCGACCAGCGTGCGCTCGCCGTACAGGTCGGCCCCCACCAGGTCGAGGAGCGCGACCCGCTGAGCCACGGCGGCCTCGAGCGCCGACCATTCGCCGTGGTCGAGCACCAGGGGGACCGGGTCGAGCTTCCACGGTCGCCGCACGCTGTGCCCGTCGCCGGCGGCGTTGTAGGTGGCGCCGTCATTGCGCAGCAATCGGGCGAGCTCGTCGTGCCGGGAGGCCAGGGCGGCGGGACCGAGGTCGTCGAGCGCTGCGGCCACGTGACGCCACCGGGGGCGCACCGTCCCGTCCGGTCCGAGGAACTCGTCGTAGGCACCGGGAGGCGCCGCGTAGTCGGCCACCGGAAATTCCGGTGCGCCCGGCCCGTCGGGCGGGCCCGTCGGGCCCACCGTGGCAGTGGTGGTCACGGCGAGGCGGTCGCCGGCTCCCAGCCGACGAAACTGGGCCGAAAATAGGCGTCGTCGACGCAGGTGTGGATTTCCACCAGTGCCAGTTGGACGTCCTCGAGGAACCCGGCGAGACCACCGACAGCCAGACGGGCCACCGGGGCCGCCGCCACCACCATGGAGGCGTCCTGGCAGGCTTCCTGGGCCTGTTCGGAATGCGGGAGGACCTTCAGCTGGGCACGCGCCTCGGCGAGACAGGCGCCCACGGCCCGGGGGAACCGATCGTCCTGAAGCAGGAAGCGCAGGGTCGAGTCGCCCTGCGGACGGGCCGGCATGGCCCGACGGAACGGCTGATAGGCGGCAAGGGAGCGGAGCACGGCCATCCAGTGGACCACGTCATAGGGGTCGTCGGCACCTCGGGGGTGGAGGTTCTCGGACCGGACATCGAGGACGCGGGTGGTGAGGTCGGCCCGCTCGATGTTCTGGCCGAGGCCGAGGAACGACATCGCCTCGTCTCGACTCATGGTCCCGAGGAGGATGCCGTGGATGCACTGGCAGCCGGCGACGACCCGTCGAAGCCACCGCACCCGACCCTCACGGGAGTCGGCCTCCGCCAGGTGGTCGGTGCTGGACAGCCACAGGTTGTTGCAGGCCTCCCATGCCTCGCGTGGGACGACGGGGCGGGCGGTGCGCAGGTTCTCGCGCGCAGCGGTCAGTGAGGCGAGGATGGACGAGGCGTTGCCGTCCCCGTGCAGCAGGAACTCGATGACGTCCTCCTCGGCGGCACGGTCGTCATCCGGGTCGGCAGCGGTCGAGTAGCGCTCGGCGAACTCCCCGTCGACGCCGGCGATGGCGAGGAGGGGCTCCCATCCGACGTCCTCGCCGACCGGCATGTCCACGTGGGCATCGGTGTGGACCTGGACGATGCGGGCCGTCCCCTCGACTCGCTCGAGGTGACGGCCCGCCCAGTAGACGGCCTCGGCCATGCGTGCGAGCAGCATCGTGTCGCTCCTCTCCTCGTCGGGGATCCCGTGCCACGCACCGGCGCCCCTGTTCGATCTGGTGTCGTCGCCCGACGGCGCCTCGCCCGTTCGGTCGACCGATGGTTCGTTCTGCCGTTCACCGGGAGTGACCGTCACGGGGTCACCCAGTCCGGGCCTGAACCCGAGTCCGGATCGCCTCCGGAGCCGAACCCGGCGGCTATCCCCGGATCGGCGGGCGCATCCACCACCCAGGTGTCCTTGCTTCCGCCCCCCTGGGACGAGTTGACGACGAGTGATCCCTTGGGCCGCGCCACACGGGTGAGTCCGCCACGGGTGACGTAGGCGCCATCAGGACCGAGGAGGGTGAACGGGCGTAGGTCGACGTGACGGGGGGCGATGCCTCCGTCGCAGAGGGTCGGCGCCGTCGACAGTTGGATGATTGGCTGGGCCACCCACCTGTTGGGGTCGTTCTCGATCTGGGACGCCGCAACAGCCAGCTCTCCGACTGTTGCCTGGGATCCCACCAGCACTCCGTAGCCACCGGACTCGTTCGCCGGTTTGACCACCAGGTCGCGCAGGTTGGCCAGGACGTGCGCACGAGAAGCCGGTTCACTGCACCGATAGGTCGGGATGGTCCACAGAATCGGCTCCTCGTCCAGGTAGAAGCGGATGATGTCTGGTACGTAGGAGTAGACCTTCTTGTCGTCAGCGATCCCGGCACCGGGTGCGTTTACGAGGGCGACCCGCCCGGCCCGCCAGGCCCGCATGATGCCCGGAACGCCCAGCATCGACTCGGGCCGGAACACCTCGGGGTCGAGAAAGAGGTCGTCCACCCGCCGGTAGATGACATCGACACGCTCCAGCCCGTCGATGGTGCGCGCGTACACGCAGTCGTCGTCGAGGACGACGAGATCGTTGCCCTCGACGAGTTCGACGCCGAGCTGTTGAGCCAGGAAGGCGTGTTCGAAGTAGGCGGAGTTGTAGATCCCGGGCGTCAGTACGACGATGGTCGGGTCGCCGGTCGACGGCGAGACCGATGCGAGTGTGGACGCCAGCCGTCCGACGTAGGGATCGACCGGTTCGATGCTGTAGTGGCGGAACATCTCCGGGAAGATGTGTTTGGTAGACATCC
>JAKAZC010000144.1 GCA_021826655.1 Actinomycetes bacterium
GTCACCCCGCTGCCACTGCTCGAGCGCCACGGAGCTGACGCCGTGCGCTACTGGGCGGCCAGTGGCCGGCCCGGCACCGACACCGCCGTGGACGAGGGGCAGATGAAGGTCGGCCGGCGCCTGGCCGTGAAGGTGCTCAACGCCTCACGGTTCGCCCTCGGCCGCCTGGTGGATGCGGACGGCTCGGTGGTCGTCCCGCCGATCGACGCGGCCGACGCGCCCATCGACCGGGCCATGCTCGGCCGACTGGCCGTCGTCGTCGACGAGGCGACCACGGCATTCGAGGCCTACGACTACGCCCGGGCGCTCGAGCGCACCGAGGCGTTCTTCTGGGCCTTCTGCGACGACTACCTCGAGCTGGTGAAGACCCGTGCCTATGGCGAGTCCGATGGGGCCGGCGAGCCGGACGCGGCCACCGTCTCGGCCCGGGCGGCACTCGCCGGGGCACTGTCGGTGCTGCTGCGGCTGCTGGCACCGGTGCTGCCGTTCGTGACCGAGGAGGTGTGGTCGTGGTGGCAGGTGGGCTCCATCCACACCGCCGCCTGGCCCGCTGTGGAGGATCTGGGCGTCGAACCGTCCCCCGACGGCGGAGCGCCGGAGATCGACCCCGACGCCGACGCCGTGCTCGACGTGGCAGCCGGGGTCCTGGGCCTGGTGCGCAGGGCCAAGACCACGGCCAAGCGCTCCATGCGGGCACCGGTGGCCCGGTTGACGGTGACCGACACGGCCGACCGGCTGGCGGCGCTGGCCGCGGCCGAGAGCGACGTCCGGGATGCGGGTGGGGTGGTGGAACTGACGACGGTGGTGGGCACCGCGGCCGATGTCGAGGTCGAGCTGGCCGACGGCTAGCTGGCGGACGGCCGACACGGCCCCCGGCGCCGGCACCCCGCGACCGGCCCGGAGTGCTACTGGGCCAGGTAGATGCTGAGGGCGGCGTCACCCATCTCGGCCGGCGTGCCCTGCTGCTCGATCCTCCCGTGGACCATGATCGCGGCGTGGTCGGCGACGGCGAGGGCGGTGGTGACGAACTGCTCGACCAGCACGATGGTCATCCCCTGACCGGCGAGCTTCGCCACCAGCTCGTAGAGTTCGGCGACGATGAGGGGGGCGAGCCCCATGGACAGCTCGTCGAGGTACAGCACCCGTGGTCGGGTGACCAGTGCCCGCGAGATCGCCAGCATCTGCTGCTCGCCCCCGGACATCGTGCCCGCCAGCTGCCGGCGGCGCTCCTTCAGGACCGGGAACGTCTCGTAGGTCTGCTCCTCGACGTCCTTCACCGAGATCCCACCCCGGTAGGTCCAGATGCGCAGGTTCTCCCGGACCGTGAGATTCGGGAAGATGCCCCGCCCTTCGGGGACAGCGCAGATGCCGTCGCGGGCGAGCTTCTCGGACGGGACCCTGCCGATCGGGGTGTCGCCCACCAGGACCTCACCGGCGGTCGGCCGCATCCGACCGCTCAGCACCTTGAGGAGGGTGGACTTGCCGGCGCCGTTGGGGCCGAGGAGGGCGAAGACGCTGCCGGCCGGGACCTCGAGGTCGACGCCGTGCAACACCTCGATGCGTCCGTACGAGGCCCGGATCCCCCTCACGGTGACGCTGGGAGGGAGCACGGGGGTCGTGGTCCCGCCGGCGGTCGTGGTCCGGTCGCTCATGCTCCGGCCGACCCGTCGTCACCGTCGTCGGATCCGACACCGTCGGCGACCGGTCCGCCGTCGGCGCCGGCGGAGGTACCGGTCCCGGTCTCCGCCACCGTCCCGAGGTATGCGGCCTGCACCTTCGGGTCCTTGCGGATCTCACCGGGGGTGCCGGCGGCGATGACGTCGCCGAAGTCGAGCACGTAGATGTAGTCGCAGATGCGCATCACCAGCTCCATGTCATGTTCCACCAGGAGCACCCCCATGCCACCCTTGGCCAGTGTGGTGAGGAGTTCGCCGAGAGCCTGCGACTCGGCGTCGTCCAGCCCCGATCCGGGTTCGTCGAGCAGGAGGACCTTGGGTGCCATGGCGAGGGCCCGCGCCAGCTCGACCATCCGGGCGAGGCCGGTGGGCATCGAACTGGCCTGCTCGGCGCCCAGCCCCCCCAGTCCGACGCCCTCCAGCAGCCGGTCGGACGTGGCCACGGCGATCGAACCCGGACCGGTCGGCTCGCCCTCGGGCACGCCGCCGACCGTGGCCACACCCTCCTTGACCCAGGGGAAGGCCCGTCGTACGTGGCGCCACTGCCACCACTTGACCGACGACTCGAGGCCGACCTGGACGTTCTCGCCGGCCGACAGGGTCCCGAACAACTCGAGCCGTTGGAAGGTCCGGGCCAGTCCGAGTCTGGCCCGCCGGTGGGGACGCATCCCGGTGATGTCGGTGTCGTACAGGTGGACGGTGCCTCGGTCGGGGGCCTGCAGTCCGCTGATCACGTTGAACAGCGTCGTCTTGCCCGCACCGTTCGGGCCGATGAGCCCGGTGACAGCACCCGCCCTCACGCGGAGGTTGGCGTCGCCCAGCGCGGCCACACCGCCGAAGCGCACACCGACCCCCTCGACGGTGAGGACGTCGGTATCGGTCGACTCAGCCCGCGGCACTGAGGCCCTCGCTTCCGGTCGCCGTCCCGCCGAACGCACCGGCGGGAACCGCCTCCGTACCGCCAGTCGACGTCTTGACCCAGGGCAGTCGCACGTGGAGCGCCTCGATGCCGAGGATTCCGTTCGCCGCCCGTCCGATGAGGATCACGCCCATGCCGGCGAAGATGCCGACACTGCTGGGCCAGAGCTGGTTGAGCGCCACGTAGGTGAGGGCGGCCAGGAACGCGCCGGACACGGTCCGGATGCTCCAGATGGTGACGAACAGCACGAAGATGATGCCGGGGAAGATGTCGAAGTCGGTGGTCCCGACGATCTGCTGGACCGTGCCGTAGAGCGCGCCGGCCAGCCCGGCCATGGCCGCGGCGATTGCGAACACGGCAACTTTGGTGAAGCCGATGTTGAGCCCCACCGTGGCGTAGGCGGCGGGCGAATCGTTGACCGCGACCAGTCGACGCCCGAACAGGCTGCGTCGGATGGCGAGGACCAGCAGCGCCGACAGGACGAAGAACACGGTCACCATCAGGAACTCGGCCCGGTCGCTGCCGAGGGACAGTCCGGGCAGCACGATCCGACCGATGGACAAGCCACCGGAGCCGTAGATCCGGCCGTCGGCGAAGAAGCCGGTGGCCACCGCATCGGCGAAGGCGAACGTGGCGAGCGCCAGATAGAGGTCGGACAACCGGATGGTCGGCAGGGCGATCAGCGCGCCGACGCCGGCACAGATGGCGGTGGCCGCCACCAGTCCGAGCAGGGATCCGCCGCCCGCCACCTTGCCCATCACGAAGGCACCGATGCCCATGAACGAGAACTGGCACAGCGACACCTGGCCGGAGTAGCCGGTGAGAAGCACCAGCGACAGCGCCACGATCCCGAGTGTCATCACCATGCCGCCCAGGGTCAGGAGCGTGGTTCCCTTGATGTTGGTGCCGGCGAAGGCGAAGGCGACGACCACGGCCAGGGCCAGGAAGGCCCCAGCGGTGATCAGCGACTCGCGACCACCCGCCACCCGGGGGGCCCGCATCGAGGTCAGGCGGCCGACGGCCCGCAACCGCACCGAGGGAAGCGTCACCAGGGCGATGAACAGGAAGACCATGGGGAGGGCACTGGTCACGTCGGTCTGGAGGGCGGACGACAAGTGGGGCTCGACGTAGTTGAGGATGTAATTCTCGGCCAGGCCGATGGCGATGGCTGCGGCGAAGGTCAGCGGGATGTTCTTGAGCCGGCCGACGATGGCCGCCGCGTACCCGCTCACCACCAGCAGGGTCATGGCCTCGATACTGATGCCGGTGGTCTGGGTCGGGGCGAGGAGCACGCCGGACAGGGCGGCCATCATGAAGCCGAGGATCCAGCCGTACTGGCTCATCCGGTTGGGGGACACCCCGGCCATCCCGAGCAGCTCCGGGTCATCCACCACGGCACGCAGGGCGTAGCCGGCGCGGGTGCTGTAGAAGAGCGCCCGCAACCCGATGGCGACGGCAGCGGCAACGGCGATGATGAGCACGTACTGGTACTGGATGTTGATTCCTACGAACCGGAACTGGCCGCCGATGATCGGCTCGACGGTCCGCTGGGTGGTGGGCGACCAGACGATGGTGGCCGTACCGGTGAGGATCACCATGAGCCCCAGCGTGACCATGACCGGCCGCTCGGCCGACGCGCCGTGCAGACGGCGCATCAGCACCCGCTCGACGAATGCCCCGGCGATCGACGCGCCGACGATCAGGATGATCACCAGGGCGGCAAGGACCGGCACGTGATGGGCCGACACGAGCTCCCAGTACCCGAAGGCGGCGATCATCCCGACCGCACCCTGGGCGAAGTTGAACACCCCCGAGGTGGTGTACGTGACCACCAGACCGGTGGCGGCGATCGCGTAGCCGGCACCGAGCATGATCCCGAACACCGTGAATTGGAGAAAGTTGCTCATTCCACCTCCTTCATCCTCATCAGGATCCCCCCCGGGACCATCTCCTTGTTCCTAGTAGCCGGCCGGTCAGGTGCCGGGCTTGACGATGTACGACCCGTCGCACCGGAATCCGTGGGTGCTGCCGGTGGTCGGAGGATTATCCGGCGAGCGCACGAACTGTCCGTTCGTCACGGTGGCGATCAGGTAGCAGTTCGGTGGCGTCTTGGTCGCCGGATCGGACGGCGCGCTGAAGCCGTCACCGTTGAAGGACGTGATCTTGGACAGCGCCTGGAGCAGCGAGCCCCGACTGGGGTCCGAGCCGGCGTTCTTCAGGCCCTGGACGAAAAGGTTGGCCGACAGCCAGCCGTAGGCCGTGAAGAGGTCCGGGCTGAACCCGGGCGAGGCCACCTGGACCCAGTGGAGGAACGTCCCGACGGCCGGCACCGCCGACTGGTCCGTGCCCAGGTAGAGGGCGAGGTTCTGCTGCAGGTAGGCACCGTTCACGTTGGCCGCACCGCCCGACTGGGCGATCAGCTGGTTGGAGTAGGTGGCCGCGCCGAGCAGCACCTGGGGGTGGTAGTTCTGCTGCTGCAGTGCCTTGAGCACCGACGAGGCGTAGTTGGACGGCATCTGGTCCATGAAGATGATCTTCACCCCGGCGTTCCGCATGGCGATGACCTGCTGGGTGAAGTCGGTCTGCGTCGTGGCGTAGGTCTGCTCGGACACGAACGTGAATCCGGCCCGCTCGGCGACGTACTTCTCGCCCGCCCAGGTCTGCGCGGCTGACGGCGAGTCGGCCAGGAAGGCGCCCGCATGGCTCGCGTCCGCCGCGAATTTGTTGTGATAGTACGTCATCGGCCCCGAGGCCCAGCCATCGGCCAGCGGGATCGGGCTGTAGACGTTGGGAAGTTTGTTGGTGGCGTTGTCCAGGACCTGGGACACGTCGGGGAACCCCGGGTTCTGGGCGAGGACGGAGCCACCGAAGCTGTCCTCGAGCGAGAAGTTGCCCACCATGGCGAAGTCGGTCTGGAGGGCGTTCTGGGTGGCCTGCTTGTTTCCGGCCCCGGTGAAGCCGTCATCCGCGGTGTCGAGGGCGATCTTGCGGCCGTTCACGCCACCGGTCGAGTTGATGTAGTCCACGTAGGCCTGCGTCCCCACCTGGGCACCCTTGAAGAGACCGAGGGAGAGGGTGGACACGTTCGCCACCTTGACGGACGACGCGGAAACGCCGGTGTGGTCGCTGAACGCACTCTGCGGGATCGACCGGGAACCACCCCCCGACGTCGTGGACGAACCCGAGGAAGTCGTGGTCGTCGAGGACGAGCTGGTCGAGCTGCAGGCCGCGGCCACCAGTCCCGTCGCGACGACCAGTCCCAGCGCGACCGACCGACTCTTCCGTGTTACTGAACGCAAGGTTCCCCCTTGGACTTGACTGCCCGTGTGCACCCCCGTCGTAGGACCCGGCGGGACGAATATGTGACTCTACGTCAGAAACTCCGTCGTGTGTCCAGACCGCACGTCGGATTCCAGCGGATCCCGAGAGGTGGGCTCGCCGTTTCCCACAGCAGGCTGCCACGTCCGAGGCGTCCGGTCCCGTCAGGCGCGGCTGCGGGCCCGCATCGCCTCCAGGAACCGGACGACGCCGAGGGTGGTGTGCCGGGTCCGGACGGACGCCAGGAGGTCGAAGGCGTGCTGGGCGCACGGGAGCTCCACGTAGGCCACGGGCTGGCGGGAGGCGGCCCGCAACCGTTCGACCAACCTTCGGGCGACCTGCGGGGGCACCAGGGTGTCGTTCGCTCCCTGGATCACGAACATCGGCGGCGCCGACTGGTTGACGCGGCGGTCGGGGGAAGCCTGCTCGAACGCGGCGAGATCCTCGAGCACGGTTCGCTTCATGACCCGTCGCTGGAGCAGGTCCACCAGGCCCGTGCCGTGGATGCCGCTCGACTCGGGGTCGCCGGTCACGTCGTGGACGCCGTAGAAGGGCACGCAGGCGTCGACCGAGGTGTCCACGTCCTCGAAGCCCGGCTGCCACTCGGGCTCGTTTGGCGTGAGCGCGACGAGCGCGGCGAGGTGGCCGCCGGCCGACCCACCTGACACCGCGAGGAACGAGGGGTCGCCACCGTGTTCGCCGATGTGTTCGCGTACCCAGGCCAACGCCTGCTTGCAGTCGACGACGTGGTCGGGCCACGTCGCCCTCGGGCTCAACCGATAGTTCACGGCGACACAGACCCAGCCCCGTTCAGCCAGCTCGTGCATCATCGGGATGCCCTGCTCGCGCTTGTCCCCGATCACCCAGGCCCCGCCGTGGATGTAGACGAGCACCGGGGCGTCGTGGGGCTCGACGCCGCGGAGGCGGAGGACGTCGAGGCGGTGGCGGGTGCGCCCGTCACCCCAGTAGTCGATGTTGCGGATCCGGCGGATGCCGCGCAAGCGCAGCGGGATGGCGAGCGCCAGGCGCCAGGAACGGTTCCAGATCGCCCGGCCAAGCTGAGGAACGCCGTCGGGCCCGAGGCCCACGGGTGCGGGCTCCCC
>JAKAZC010000145.1 GCA_021826655.1 Actinomycetes bacterium
GCTCGACGGGGCGGTGGTCGCTGGCCGCGGCCACCACCCGGATCTCACCGTCGTCGAGGGCGACCCCCGGCTCCACCTCGGTCACCTCCACCTGGGGCACCCATGTCAGGTCCTCGTGGTGGGCCAGGCGGTAGCCGATGTCGGGAGCGAGCATGGCCATGATCCCGTCGACCACCTCGGCGGTGCGCGACGGACCGAAGAGGCGCAGCCGGCGTTCGTCCGGGCTCATCACCCACTGCGTCGTCATCACGTCGTTGAGGTCACAGATGTGGTCGCTGTGCAGGTGGGTGAGGAAGACGGCGTCGAGGAGGATCGGGAGGGTGCCGGCCGCCGCCAGCCGCATGCAGACGCCCCGCCCGGCGTCGACAAGGAGCGTCCGGCCGCCGGCCCGGATGAGGGTCGCCGCTCCCGCCCGGTGGGGGTCGGGTAGGGGGCTGCCCGTCCCCAGCAGCACGGTCTCGATGGTCATGGGTCGCTCCTCTCCTGTCGCTCCCGCCGGCGCCCACGAGGCGCAGCACGTCTAGAGGACGGAGCGTACTCTATAGTGGTCGGGGATGCGGCACACCACACCTCCGGCGCCTCCGGCACCTGACCCCGTCGCCGCCGACCACCGGACGGGCCCCCGGCGGCGCGGCGTGGTGCTGGAGCGGGCCATCTTCGAGGCCACCCTGGCCGACCTCGAGGCCGTCGGCTACGCCAGGCTGACCATGGACGGGGTGGCCCACCGGGCCAGGACGGGCAAGACCTCCCTCTACCTGCGGTGGCCCGGCAAGGCCGATCTGGTGGCCGCCGCCGTCGAGCACGCCGTCGCCGACCAGTCCGAGCCGCCCGACACCGGCACCATCCGCGGGGACCTCCTGGCCGCTGTGACCGTCATCGCCACCCGCCTGGACGGCGCCTTCGGCGAGGCGGTGCGGGGCCTCGCCGCCGAGACCCTGGCCGATCCGGAACGGACCCGCCGCGCCCGCGAGTCCGTGGTCGGTTGGGCCGACCGGCGGGTGGCGACCGTCTTCGACCGGGCCGTCCGCCGGGGCGAGATCGCAGCTGCGTCGGTGTCGCCATGGGCGATCCGCCTGGCCCCGGTGCTCGTCACGCACGAGTACCTCGCCCACGGGGCACCCATCCCCGAGGCGGCACTGGCCGACATCGTGGACCAGGTGGTCCTGCCCGTCGTCGGGGTGGCACCACCACCCCCGGCGGCGGCCTGACCGTTCCCACTGCGTCGCCTGTACTCAGGAGCCGGCTCGCTGGCCGGCGAGGCCACGGCGCACCGCGGCAAGAAGGCGCCGCCCGCTGGCCTGGGCGTAGGCACCCGCTGCCGTCTCCGCCGCGCTGGCGTCACCCCGGCGGACGGCGTCGGCCACGGGCACCAGGCCGCTCACGACCGTGCGGGTGGAGCCGAATGCGTCGACGAACAGTGGTGCGGTGGCCCCGTAGAGCTCCTCCAGCCACCCCATCATGACCCGGAGGGGCCGGTTCCCCCCCTGGTCGACCAGCGCCGAGAAGAAGGCCAGCTCGGCTCCCTGCAGGGCGGAGCCGGGCCCGGCCCGGCGCACGTCGTCGAGGCGGGCGTCGAGGACGGCGGCCGCCCTCGCCCCCTGCTGGGCGGCCAGCCGACCGGCCAGTTCGGCCAGCGCGGCGCGCACCTCGAGCAGCTCGGCCACCACGTCGGGACCGGCCACCGCCAGGGCCCGCAGGACGATCCCGCTGTCCGATGAGCGCAGCGGGTCGCGCACGACGGTGCCGATCCCCTGGCGGGACTCGACCAGGCCGGTCTGCTCCACCCGGGCGATGGCCTGGCGGAGCGAGGTGCGGTTGATGCCGAGCTGGCCGGCCAGCTCGCGTTCGGGCGGCAGGGTGGTCCCCGGAGGGTAGCGACCGGCCACCACCGCGTCGATCAACGCCTCGGCCACCTGGACGGGAAGCGAGCGCCGGTCGGGAGCGGGGTGGGCCACGGGTGCCGGGACGGGTGCGTCGGGTGGTGTCATTGGTTGAGCCACTGTACCATTGGTGACGCCGGGCCGGCGAGAGACCCGGGACGCGTCCGGGACGTGTCGGGGCGCACGGCCCCGGTGTGCGGGCGGAGAGGAGAGGGAGCGATGCCGACGCCGATGCGCTTCGCCGAGTCGATGGAGGGGAGCTGGCACCCGGTCGGACCACCGGCATCCGGCGACGGGGTGGCCGGAGGACCGTTCGGCTTCGACGTCGCCGTCGAGCTGCCCCGGCCCGTCCGTCCCTTCGGGACCGTGTCGGGGACCCTCACCGGCACCATCCACGGCCGGGGGCTTGCCGAGCGGGCCCGTGCCACGGGGACGATCGAGATCTCGCCCGTCGAGCACCGGCGGGTGCGTTACATCCTCGACTTCACCGGGGACGACGGGACCCCCCTCCGCTTCGACGGGTGGAAGTCGATCCGGTGGTCCCACATCGCCTCGACGTGGACGACGCTCCCCGGCACGGTGACGGTGGCCAGCGGCCCGGCAGCGGGCACGGCGGTGGGCACGGCCACCGCGTGGTTCGCCTGGCGGGACGCGCCGGCGCTGGCCGCCAGCGTGCGTCTCGGGACCCGTCGGCCGGTGCCGGCCGGGGCCGACCTGGCCGACCGGCGGTGGGACGGCCGGCCCGGCCGCCTCGAGGTCTGGTACGACACGTTCACCGACCCCGGCAGCGGGACGGGCTTCTGGCTCCACCACGAGCTGGTGTCCCCCACCGACCCGGGTCGACCGGCCGAGGTCCACGGTTGGGCGTGCGCCTTTCCCGCCGACGGCGAGCCCGTGGTCGGGCGGTTCGGGCCCGAGCGACCCGGCCCCGGACCGGCCTTCGACGCCGGCGAGGTGGCGACGGCCGACCACGCCACCCGCCGCGGCACCGCCGGCTCCCTCCGGTGGGACCTCCAGGTGGACGGGGGCGGGCCCACCCTGTGGACGTTCCCGTCGGCCACGTGGCGCCGCGAGCTCCTGCCCGGGGCCCAGATCGTGCCCCGGCCGGCGGCCACCTACCGGGGCACGGTGACGGTCGGCGACCGCACCTACGAGCTCACCGGTGCGCCGGGCGCGGCCGCACGCATCTACGGCCACGGGAACGCCGAGCGGTGGGGGTGGCTCCACGCCGACCTGGGCGGTGGCGACGTGCTCGAGATCGTGGCCGCCGTGTCGCGCCGACCCGGCCTCGACCGCCTGCCCCCCCTGCCGATGGTCCGGTTGCGTCTGGGCGGCCACGACTGGCCCGCCTCGCCGTGGGCGGCCCCCGCCTTCCGGGCCCGCCTGGACCTCCCGACGTGGACGGTGTCGGGTCGGTGGGGGCGCCGGCGGATCCGGGTCACCGTCACCCAACCCGACGAGCGGTGCGTGCGGATGGACTACCGCGATCCGGACGGAGCCACCGCCACGTGCGTGAACTCCGAGCGGTCGGACGCCCACGTCCTGGTCGAGCGACGGGTGCCCGGTGCCTGGGCGGTGGAGGGCGAGTGGGACCTGCGGGGGACGGCCCACGCCGAGATCGGGACCCGGCCGTGACGGTGGCGCCGGCGCAGGTGCGCCCGCCTGCGGGACGCGCGCTGGCGGGGGTGTGCGGGGCCGTCCTCGACCTGGACGCCGGCGAGGCGGACGGGGTGGCCGCCGAGGTCTCCGCCATGACGCAGCGCCTGCCGGCCACGGCCCGGGTGGCGTTGGCCGCCGGCGTCGGTGCCGTGGACCTGGTGGCGCTGGCCCGCACCGGGCGCCACCTCGCCGCGATGGAGCCCGGGGCCCGGGCGAGGTTCATGCGTGACCTGGCCCGGTGGCCGGGGGCCACCGACCTGGTGGACCTGCTGAAGGTGCCGGTGCTCCTGGCCTACGGGTCGACGAAGGCGGCGCCCACCCTGGCGGCGAGGCTCACGGTCCCGCCCGCCCGGCCTGACGCCCCGCTGGATGTCACCCCGTCGCGGTGGTGGCCGTCGCGCACGGTGGCCGACGTGGTGGTGGTCGGATCGGGCGCGGGCGGGGCGGTGGTCGCCCGTGCGCTGGCCCGGTCGGGAGCGTCGGTGGTGGTGGTGGAGGAGGGCCGCCGGTTCGGGGTGGAGGAGTTCCGGTCGCGGGGCACCCTCGAGCGGTTCGGCGATCTCTACCGCGACGGCGGCGCCACCGTCGCCCTCGGCAGACCCCCGGTGATCCTGCCCCTCGGGCGGGGCGTCGGGGGCACGACCCTCGTCAACTCGGGCACCTGCTACCGGACCCCGTTGCCCGTGCTCGTCCGCTGGCGGGACCGGCACGGGCTGTCCCTGGCCGATCCGGACCGCATCGGCCCCGTGCTCGACGAGGTGGAGGCCATGCTGCAGGTGGCACCGGTGCCCCTCGACGTCATGGGGGCGAACGGCGCCAGCGCGCTCCGGGGCGCGGCCAACCTCGGGTGGTCGGCCCACCCGCTCCGCCGCAACGCTCCCGGGTGCGCGGGCATGTGCCAGTGCGCGGTCGGCTGCCCCACCAACGCCAAGTTCGGTGTGCACCTGAACGCGCTCCCCGACGCGTGCGGCGCCGGGGCGCGCATCGTGAGCGAGGCGAGGGTGGAGCGCGTCCTCCACGGCGGTGGCCGGGCGACCGGCGTTCGGCTCCGGCGGCCCGACGGCTCGGTGGCGGAGATCCTGGCGCCGGTGGTCGTGGTGGCGGCGGGCGCCACCGAGACGCCCCCCCTGCTGCGCCGCAGCGGCCTCGGCCGCCACCCGGCCCTCGGGCGCAACCTGGCCGTCCACCCGGCGGTCAGCGCCGGCGGCTGGTTCGACGAGCCGATCGAGCCCACCCGGGGCGTGCTGCAGAGCGCCGGCATCGACCAGCTGCACGAGTCGGAGGGGATCCTCATCGAGGCCACCGCCACCCCGCCGGGGATGGGCTCCATGCTCCTGCCCGGCACCGGGCGGGAGCTGGCCGACCAGGTGGGACGGGCCGACCACCTGGCCACGCTGGGCGCCATGATCGCCGACGCGCCGGCAGGGCGCGTCATCGGTGCTCGGCGCCCGGTGATGCACTACGCGCTGACCCGGGGCGACGGGCGCCGCCTGGTCTCGGCCATCGGCGCCATGGGCCGGGTGCTGTTCGCGGCGGGTGCCACGTCGGTGGTGACCGGCATCCGAGGTTTCGAGACGGTCGCCGACGAGCGGGCCCTCGACGAGGCGCTGGCCCACGCCGATCCGGCCAGGCTGCACGTGGCCGCGTTCCACCCCACGGGAACGGCGGCCATGGGCGCCGATGCCCCGCGCCACCCGGTGGATGCCAGCGGTCGCCTCCGGGGGGTCGACGGCGTGTGGGTGGCCGACGCGTCGGTCCTGCCCACCTGCCCGGAGGTCAACCCCCAGGTCACCATCATGGCCATGGCCGCGTCGATCGCGGCCGGCATCGACGGCTGAGGGCGGCCGGCACGGCCGGTGAGGATGCCGGCATTGCGGCACGGCGGGACGGGTGCCGCATCGGCGGGCGTGCTCGCTACCGTGGAACGGATGCCGGACCGTCCCACTGACCACGCAGGGCGCGTCCGCCACTGGGAGGGCGTCTACCAGCGCAACGCAGTGGACGCGGTCAGCTGGTACCAGGCGGAACCAGCCGTCTCCCTGGCGCTGGTCGAGGCGCTCGGCGTCCCCCGGTCGACGCCGGTGGTCGACGTGGGTGGGGGCGCGTCGGTGCTGGTGGACCGGCTCATCGGGTCGGGCTTCACCGACGTGACGGTGGTGGACGTGGCCGAACGGGCCCTCGCCGCCGCCCGGGCCCGGGTGGGCGACGACCCACGGGTGGACTGGATCGCCGCCGACCTGTTCACGTGGGAGCCCGACCGGACCTACGGCCTGTGGCACGACCGGGCCGTGCTCCACTTCGCCGCCGGAGCTGAGGTGGACGCCTACCGGGCGGTGCTGGAGCGCGCCGTGGGTCCTGGCGGCGCGGTGATCCTGGGAACGTTCGGGCCGGACGGACCCGAGTACTGCTCGGGTCTGCCGGTGACCCGCTACGACGCCGCCGGTCTGGCCGCACTGCTTGGGGGCGGGTTCGAGGTGGTCGAGGAGCGCACCGAGGCCCACCGGACCCCGTCCGGAGCGACCCAGTCGTTCGTCTGGCTGGCCGCCCGCCGTCGAAGCAGCTGACCACGGCACCATCGGCGGGTCCCCGGTGGCCCCGGAGCCCGATGGAACCGTCCGATCGCCTGGGGCCCTTTCGCCTGATCGAACGACCGTGCTGCGAAGCGGCCGGAAGATAGTGCTACAGATTCCAGAACAGGTTACCGATCAGACAACCATCGTTGTTTATCCATTGATGTGGTCCTGATCGGAGACGATTCCCATGCCCGTCACACCGTCACACCCGCTGGCGCATCGCGTCCGCAACCGGGTGCTGGACCGCCTCGACGGGCGGCCCGGCACCGACGCCGCCTTCACCCTGATCGAGCTGATGGTGGTGCTCCTCATCCTGGCCATCCTGCTCGCCATCGCCATCCCCACCTTCCTCGGGGTGACCGGCTCGGCCAACGACCGAGCCGCCCAGTCCAACCTGAACACCGCGCTCACCAGTGCCAAGGGCATCTACGAGCATGAGAGCCAGGTGTACCCGACCGCAGTCGGCGCAGGCTCGCTCACGGGGCTGCTCGCCTCGGATGAGCCGTCCCTTCCCCTCGCCGCGACGCCCGCCGCGGGCACCTCGATCGCACAGGGTGACGTGGGGCTGTACGTGTCGGCTGGCGGCAACAGCGTGGTCATCTACACCCTGGCCAAGAAGACCCAGGACTGCTGGTGGGTCGCCGACAACACGCAGACCATCCTGAACGGCGGCACCACTGGCACCCCCCCCGCGCCGCTCGCGCCGTACACTGCGACCGCACTGAGTGGTACCCCCCCGAACACGACGGACACTGGCGTGCCGAACACCTCCGGCGAGTTCTACGGCGTGTTCAAGGTCGGTGCCAGCGGCGAACCGGCGGCCTGCAACCCACTGAATTTCACCACCACGATGGACGTGTCACCCTCGTCCTTCCCGTCGTCGCCGG
>JAKAZC010000146.1 GCA_021826655.1 Actinomycetes bacterium
TGACCCCGGTTCAGCCGTGTACGCCGCGGGCTGACCCCGGTTCAGCCGTGTACGCCGCGGGCTGACCCCGGTTCAGCCCCGGGCGCACCCGGAGCCGGCCTGGTCCGACGAGGAGGGCCAGCCGGGGAGGTCGACCTCGGGCCTGAAGTCGCCGGTCCGGGTGTCCTGCACGTAGGCGATCGGCGACGCCGAGCCGCCGGCGATCTCGGCCACCGCCTGCAGGAGGGCGTCCACGTCCGCGAGGGTGGTGCCGAGCCCGCAGCTGGCCCGGGCGGCGCCGGGGATGGTGCGGCGGTCGTGGCCCACCACCTTGGCCCGTGCCGCGGCGTGCTCCCTCGGGTCGACACCCAGGAGCCGGAGGATGTACGGGTGGGCGCAGAAGCAACCGTGGCGGATCCCGATCCCCCATTCCGCGCTCAGGCGCGCGGCGACGAGTGCGTGGTGGGTGCCCCGCACGGCGAACGTGGCGACCGCCAGGGTCTCGACGTCGGGGGAGGGGCCGAGCAGCGTCACTCCGTCGATCGCCGCCAGCCCGCTCCTGAGCCGCCGGGCGAGGGCAGACTCGTGCTCCCTGACGGCGTCCCATCCGATCCGACCGATCTCGCGGAGGGCGGCGCCCATGGCGACGGCCCCGATGACGTTGGGAGACCCGGCCTCCTCGCGTTCGGGCGGGTCGGTCCACAGCACCTCGTCGAGGTCGACGAGGTCCACTGCACCGCCCCCCGCGAGGAACGGCTCGCCCGAGGAGAACACGCGCCGGGGGCCCACCAGGGCCCCCGCGCCGAACGGCGCGTAGAGCTTGTGGCCGCTGAACGCCACGAAGTCGGGGCCGGCGGGTATGGGCCGGTGGGGGGCGAGCTGAGCCGCGTCGAGGACGACCGGCACGCCCCGCTCGTGGGCGGCCTCGCAGATCTCCTCCACCGGGGGGAGCCATCCGGTCACGTTGGAGGCCCCGGTCACGGTCAGCAACGCGGGCCGGGGCCCCGCGTCGAGCGCGGCGACCACGTCCTCCACCCCGAACGTGCCCTCTGGTCCGCACTCGACCCAGCGGGGCCGCGCCACGCGCGTCCACGGGAGGAGGTTGGCATGGTGCTCGACGACGGTGGTGACGACGACCGCGTCGGGTGGGAGCTCGAGCCGGAAGGCGAGGTGGTTGATCGCCTCGGTGGTGTTCCGGCAGATGATGGCGATGTCGTCGCGGCCGCCGCCGTCCCGCCCGCAGAACTCGAGCACGGAGCGCCGGGCCTCCTCGTACGCCGCGGTCGACACCCGCGACTTGAACCCGGCCCCGCGGTGCACGCTGGAGTACCTCGGCAGGAAGTCGGCGACCGCGCCGGTGACCACCTCCATCGCCGGGGTGGACGCCGCGCAGTCGAGGTCCCGGTAGGGGCGCTTCACGCCGTCGGCGCACGGGACCGGCCAGCCGGCACCGGTCAGCACCGCCAGCGGCGCGTCGGCCGGCCCGTCTCCGTCGGATACCTCGCTTGCTTCCATCGCAGCAATTTAGGGCCCGGCGCCCGCGGGCCCGGTCGCCCGCTCTCACCGGCACCCGTGTGTCCCGGACGCGGAACCCGCCCGGGGTAGCGTGATGGCGATGGACGAGGGGATCGAGCCGACCGCAGGTCCGGCCACGGGTCCGGTGACGGACCGTGGGTGGGACCGGTCACCGGAGCGAGGCGATCTCCCGACCCCACCGGCAGCGGGTCGGGCCCGGCCCGATTACGAGGAGGTGCTGGTCGCGGCCGGGAAGCTGCTCGACGACGTCGAGCGCGCGCTCGCCCGGCTCGACGAGGGCACCTACGACGCCTGCGAGGGGTGCGGCGCCCGGATCGGTGAGTCGCGCCTGACCGAGCACCCGACCGCCCGGCCCTGCGCGCTCCATCACCGCTAGGCCCCCGTCCCCGTCCCCGTCCCCGTCCCCGCCTCAGCCTCAGCCCGCCCCGGCCGAGCGTCTCACGCCCTCACCGAGGCTCCTTCCCCAGGCCAGGGCCCGTTGCTCCTCGCCCGGCCGGAGCCGGTTCTCCTTGTCGACGAAGAAGCTCGTGGGCTTGGCCACGAGCCTCCACCCGTGACGCCGAAGCGCCTTGCCGATGCCCTTCGATGCCCTCCCCGTGAAGACGGGAGGAGCTGAGAAGCGGGTGTCGAACGCCGCCGCCCGGCCGCCGGACCCATCGAGCGAGGACAGCCATTCCCGAAGCCCGAGGCCCGCAGCCGCAGGATCGAGGGCGAGGTGGCTGTCCGGCCTGCCGGCCGCGTCCACGGCGGCCTTCCTGGTGCTCGGACGGCTCATCCCGTGGGCGTGGGTCGGCCCGCCGACGACGACGAGATCTGCGCCGCCGAGGACGTCGCCCTTGGCCTGGTCGAGGGGCAGCACGGCAACCTCCCCGGACGGTCCCAGCCCGTCGGCGATCGCCTGGGCCACTGCATGGGTGTTGCCGTACATCGACTCGTACACGACGACCGCTCGCATCGGGCCCACCTCACGATCTGCCCGGTCCTCGCCGCGGCAATCAGCCAATTGTCCCTCTGCGCCCCGGCGGTTCCCAGGGCCGAAGGTCACCGGCGATGGACCGCAGGGGCGGGACCCGGCATCCGCGGCGGTCGTTCCGGGCCCGTCGAGCGGCCGGAAGGCAACCGCGGCGAGCTGCGCTTACGCGCGGCACGGGCCTCGGCGTCCTCGTGGACGAGGTGCCACCACGCGGCGATCGCGATCGCCGCGAACGCGGGCCACTCCGCGGTGTAGAACCAGCTGAGCCCGTTCCCTCCGAGGGCCCTCGTGGCCTGCCACCAGGCGGCGGCCAGGCACCCCGCCACGAAGAGGGTGAGATCCGGGTGGAGGAGCAGCGCCCCGCTGGAGAACCAGCGTTCGCGCACGGCAGGAAGCTTACGTTGCGGCCACCTGCGTGGCACGGGTCCTCACCCACCGCCGGTCCGCTGATTGACACCATCTCCAATCAGTACAAGGATGACAATGATGAGCGCCGCGCGTTCAGCCCCGTCTCCGGTCCTCGATCGCGCCCGGGCTCGAGGGAGCTGTTCATGACGACCAGGGCCAGCGATGTGAGCAGCGACGCCGTCGTCGACGTCGACCACCACACCGAGGACTTCAACCTGCACGAGCTCGAGGCGTGGGCGGCCATCCGGGAGAGATGCCCGGTGGCCTTCAACCCCCGCTACGGCGGCTTCTGGATGGTGACCAACTACGACGGTGTGGCCCAGGTCGCCCGCGACGGCGAGACCTTCGCCCACCGGTACGAGCCGAACGCTCCGGACGGCGTCGACTACAAGGGCGAGACCGGTATCCCTCGGCCCGAGGGCTTGCCCGCTCTCGGCATCGGCGAGGTGGACGGCCCGTACCACCAGGCGCTGCGCAGGGCGCTGAACCCCTTCCTGTCCCCGCCGGCGGTCGAGCGGATGCGCCCGTTCATGCAGCAGTCGGTCACCTGGTTCCTCGACCAGAAGATCGCCGAGGGGTCCATCGACCTCGTGCTCGACTACACGAACCCGGTCCCGGCCGTCCTGACGATGAAGATGATGGGTCTTCCCTGCGAGGACTGGTCGCGCTACGCCAACATGTTCCACGCGACGATGAGCTACCCCATCTTCTCCGAGGAGTACCGGAAGGCGACGGCTCCCATGGTCGAGATGCAGGCGCAGCTCGCCGAGTTCGCGGCCGGCCGCCGGGCGGACCCGAAGGACGACCTGACCAGCTTCCTGGTCCACCTCACGATCGACGGGGCGCCGCTGAGCGAACCCCAGGTGCTCGACATCCTCTGGAACCTCATCGGCGGGGGGGTCGACACCACCACCTCGCTGACGTCGTGGGCGCTGTACCACCTGGCGGCCCACCCCGACCTGCGCCACCAGCTGATGGAACGGCCCGAGCTCTACGTGACGGCGACCGACGAGTTCCTGCGGTACTACTCGGTCAACCAGACCCTGAGCAGGACGGTCACCCGTGACGTCGAGCTGTGTGGACAGCAGCTCCGACGCAACGACCAGGTTCTCATCAGCTGGCTTTCGGCCAACCACGACGAGGAGCAGTTCGACCGCCCGGACGAGGTGGTCCTCGACCGGGCGGTCAACCGGCACCTGGCGTTCGGGTTGGGACCCCATCGCTGCATCGGGTCGCATCTGGCGCGGGTCATGTTCGAGGTGATGATGCGCGAGGTGCTGAGCCGGATCCCCGACTACACGGTCGACCTCGCGGCCGTGCGCCAGTACGTGGGCAGCCCCTCCATGACCGGGCTGGTCGACCTGCCCGCCACCTTCACGCCGGGTCCGGTCGTCGGGGTGACGAGGCCGTTCTGACATGCCCGGTCGAGCGGAGCGTGCCGCCGTGGCCACCGACGCATCGTGACGGCGCAGGGAGCGGCGCCCGCACCGATGGACGGGTGGCCGATGCAGGGCAGCGCGCAGGAGGCGGGGCCCGACCTGGCCCGGATGCGACGGGACCGCCAGGCCAAGCTGGCGAGCGAGATGGAGCGCCAGGGGATCGACGCCCTCGTGCTCTCGGGGACCGGCAACGTCCACTACGCCACCGGTGCCCGGTGGTTGACCTCCGATGCCGGCCGGGCGTCCTGCGAGCCCGCCGTCGCCGTCGTCACGCGTGAAGGTCCGCCCCACCTCTTCACGGCGTACCCCGAGGGGGCTCCGCCCGACCTGCCGGCCGACCGCCTGCACGGTCCTCTCAGCCCGGAGTTCGCCGAGGGGGTGGAGGTCATGGCGAGCACGCTCGCCCAGATCCTCGGCACCGGCGCATTGCAGCTGGGCTTCGACGACCTGACCGCGGCAGCCGACGAGGGGCTGTCCCGGCTGATGCCCGGGGCGGGCATCGTCGACGCGGGGCCGGTGCTCGGCGCGGCCAAGATCTGCAAGACCGAGGACGAGCTCGAGTGCATCCGCCGGGCGCAGCGCATCAACGAACTGGCCATGTACGACGCGTACGCCGCCCTGGGCCCGGGCGTCCGCCAGAGTGAGCTCAGTGGCGTCTTCCTGCGCAGGATCTTCGAGCTCGGCGCCACCGCCAACACGATCGACCCCATCTGGCAGGCGACCCCCCCGTCCATCGCGGGAGGCCCGTGGACGGTCAACGGGGACGTCGCCTTCCCGACCGGCTCGACCGACCGGATCCTCCGGCAGGACGAGCTGATCTTCGTCGACACCGGTATCAACTACGAGGGCTACTGCTCGGACTTCGGCCGGACATGGCTGGTCGGGTCCGCGGCCTCGGCCCGCCGCCGCGACCAGTTCAAGCGGTGGAGGGAGGTCGTCGAGCGGGTCCTCGAGCTCACCCGCCCCGGCACGACCGGGCTCGAGCTCAACCGGGCCGCGCGCAAGGGCGAGTACGGGCGGCGTCCCTGGCTCGACCACTTCTACCTGGTGCACGGCCTCGGCACCGACAGCGCCGAGATGCCGTTCATCGGCACCGACCTGGGCGAGGCCTTCGACGAGAGCATCGTGCTGGCGCCGGGAATGGTCATGGTCCTCGAACCCGTCATCTGGGACGACGGGCAGGGCGGTTACCGGTCTGAGGACATCGTCGCGGTCACCGAGGACGGCTACCGGATGCTCAGTGACTTCCCCTACATGCCGTTCGACGAGGGGGCCACGCGGTGGTGAGCCTCGGCGTGATGGCGTTGGAGGAAGGCGGCCGGGTCGACTTCGAGCGGCTCAGGAGGGCGCGGCGCGATCGCGTGTTCGAGGCGATGGCGCGACACGACCTCGATGCACTCGTTCTCGGTCGCGAGGCGAACGCCCGCTACGCGTCGGGGGCGCGGCGACTCTGGGTGGCGGGGACCAGGCCCTTCGGTCCGGGCTGCGTCCTCGTCCGCAGCACCGGGGAGACCCACCTGATGACCACCTGGGACGAGGGGATCCCGGACGAGATCCCCCGTGCCCACCTGTACGGGATGTCGTGGGACCCGATGAACATGGTCGCCAGCCTGCAGGGGATCGACGGTCTGGCCGGAGCCCGCCGGGTCGGGGTCGACGGGATGACCCCGCTGTGGCGCGGGCTGTTGGCGAGGGTGGCACCCCACGCGCAGTTGGTGGAGGCCCAGTCGACGCTCCGGGCGCTGCGGATGCGCAAGACCCCCGACGAGGTGCTGTGCGTGCGCACCGCGGTGGCGATCGCCGAGGCCGCCCTGTCGGCGGCTGCAGAGGCGATCCGCCCGGGCGTGCGCGAGCGTGACCTGCTCGGGGTCTTCGACCAGCGGATGACCGACTTCGGCGTGACCGCCCCGGCGATGGAGGGGACGTTCTGCCGGACCGAGCCCTGCCGACCCGGCGAGGTGCCTCGGCTGCGCCGGCTGGTCAGCGATCGGGCCATCGACCAGGGCGCCCTTGTGGCCCTGTCCGGCGGCGTCCTGTACGCCGGCTACGAGGGCTCGGTCGGCCGCACCTGGCCCTGCCTGGGGCCGACAGGTCGCACCGTTCTCGGCGGACAGCGTGAGCTCTACCGGCGCTGGCTGTCGGTCCGCGAACGGGTTCTCGACGCGTGCCGTCCGGGAGCGAGCGGCAGGGACCTCCGCGAGGCCTACGAGGCGACCGGAGAGCCGTTGCCCGCGTTCCCGGTGGCGTACAGCTCGGGGATGGGCTACGAGGCGCCGATCGCCGGCAGCAGCCTGGGACCGACCTTCGACGCCACATGGCGGCTCGAGCCCGGGATGGTCCTCGGCGTGCAGGCGTACGTCGCCGGCTCCGAGGGCGGTTACCTCGGGCTCGACACCGTCCTCGTGACCGAGGACGGTGTCGAGGTGCTTTCGACGCTTGGGCACGGTCCGCTGGCCGACGCCGGATGACGGACGACACTCATGCCGCGCCGCCGGGCGTTCAGCCCTTCTTCGTCTCCCAGAAGATGCGGTCGATCTCGGCGATCTGGTCGATCAGCTCCTGGCCGACCGCGACGTCGTTGGTCTTCTTCGCCTCGCCCGCCTTCTTG
>JAKAZC010000147.1 GCA_021826655.1 Actinomycetes bacterium
GGCGTGGCCGCCCTCGTGAAAGGCGACCCGCTCCTTCTCGGCGTTGGACAGCACCAGGCTCTCGCGGCGCTGACCCATGAGCACGCGGTCGCGTGACGCCTCGAAGTCCTCGTTCTGGATGACCTGCGATCCACGGCGCACGGCGTGCAGGGCGGCCTCGTTGACCAGGTTGGCCAGGTCGGCGCCGCTCATGCCGGGGGTCCCGCGGGCGACCTTGCCGAGGTCGACGGTGGGGTCGACCCGCTTGTCCTTGCAGTGGACCTGGAGGATCGGCAGGCGCTCGTCGAGATCCGGCAGGGGAACCACGATCTGGCGGTCGAACCGACCGGGCCGAAGGATGGCGGCGTCCAGGATGTCCGGCCGGTTGGTGGCGGCCATGACGACGATCCCCTCGGTAGGGTCGAAGCCGTCCATCTCCGAGAGCATCTGGTTGAGGGTCTGCTCACGCTCATCGTGGCCGCCGCCGAGACCGGCGCCCCGCTTCCGGCCGATCGAATCGATCTCGTCGATGAAGACGATGGCCGGGGCCTGCTTTCGGGCCGTGGCGAACAGGTCGCGCACCCGACTGGCACCCACACCCACGAACATCTCCATGAAGTCCGAGCCGCTGACCGACATGAACGGGACGCCTGCCTCGCCGGCGACCGCCCGGGCCAGGAGGGTCTTGCCGGTGCCGGGGGGCCCGACGAGCAGGATCCCCTTGGGGATCCTGGCCCCGATCTCCTTGAAGCGCGTCGGGGTCTTCAAGAAGTCGACGACCTCGCTGATCTCGAGCTTCACGCCGTCGTAGCCGGCCACGTCGTCGAAGGTCGTCGACGGGCGCTCGGTGGAGTAGAGCTTCGCCTTCGACCGTCCGATGGACATGATGCTGCCCATCTGACCCTGTGCGCGTCGGGTGAACCAGATGAAGACACCGAAGATGAGGGCGATCGGCAGCAGGTAGTAGAGGATCGAGAGCAGCGGGTTCGGGGAGGAGGTGACGTACTTGGCGTTGGGTCCCAGTGTCTTCAAGGCGGTCTGTTCGGAGTCGGTCACCGGGTTGGGGCCGTTGGCCGTGTAGCTGGTGCCGTCGGCCAGGGTGCCCGAGATGATCCCGTTGGTCTGGTCGACGGTGGCCGACTTGACCTGCTTGCCGTCGACCTGGACCAACCAAGAGTTGTAGGTGAGCTGGCTGGTGTTCGACTTCTTGATGAAGCTGGACCCGAAGACGACGCCCAGGATCACCACCATGACGACGACGGAAAGGATGATCCGGTTCTTGTTCTGCCCGGGGGGGTCCTGGCCGGTCCCACTGGGGGAGGCCGGACCGCCGGGGATGTCGGGGGTTGGCGGGGTCACCTCATCATGCTATGCGCCACCGGAGGCGATTGACGCATCGCCCCGGTGCCCGACGGAGGCCCCGGTCCCGATCCCGCCCCGACGGAGGCCCCGGACCCGATCCCACCCGTCGCCGGGCCGGGCCCGGCCTGGCGCGGTGCCCCGTCGGGGGATCGGGTCGGTATCGTGGGAGGGTGAACGACCGGCCCGAACAGGCGGTGGACGCCACGGGCCCCGTCGCACCGCTCCCGTCGACGTCCTCGGACTCGTCCACGGGCGCCCCGAGGCCGGACGGACCCGCCACGTCCCGGTGGAGAGCGGCCCTGACCGGCGACCTTTCGCTTGGACGCCAGCTCGACCACGGGGCGGCACCCGAGGACCGCACCTCGGCGTGGATGTGGCTGCTCTACGCCGGACTTGGGTTCCTGGGCGGGCAGGTACTGGCCGCGATCCTCGGGAGCATCGGGATCGCCCTGGCGAGCGACCACCGCTCGCTCGCCGTCCTGTCCAAGCTGGCGGAACCACCGACCTGGTTCGTCGTCTGCTCGCTCTTCGGACTGTGGGGTGGATTCCTCGGGGCGGCGGTTCTCGCCAGCCGACTCCACGGCACGAAGAAGGTCCGTGTCGACCTGGGCGTGCGCTTCCGATGGATCGATCTGATCGGGATCCCGATCGGGTTCGGTTCGCAGTATCTCATCGCCCTGCTGTATCTGCCGGTCGAATCACATATCCACGACTTCCACCAGCGCTTCGGCGCGCCGGCCCAGCGACTTACGGGAAGTGCCCACGGATTCAACTGGTTCGTCATCGGGGTGGCTACGGTGGTCGGGGCACCGTTCTTCGAGGAATTGTTCTTCCGGGGTGTCGTCCTGCGGGCACTCGCCCGGTTGTTCGGCCGCTGGGGGCGTTGGGTCGGTCCCGGACTCGCAGTCGGCATCACCGGCATCGTGTTCGCGGCGATCCACGCAGAGGCGCTCCAATTCGCCGGCCTGGCGGTGTTCGGTGTGGTACTCGGGCTCGTGTCGTACCGGACGGGCCGACTCGGCATGAACATCGTGGCCCACGGTGCGTTCAACCTCCTGGCGCTCACCGCGGTGGTCTCCCCTGCGGTGCTCGGCTTGCGGGGCCTGGCCTGAGATGACGGAGGAGGACGTCGGGAAACCGGCACCGGGTGCCGACGACGGGCGCTCCGCGATCGGTGACGGCGACCCGGACCCGGTGACACCGCTCCACGACGCACCCGTGCCCGGCGCCGGTCGGACGCACCGGTGGGACAGGGTCACCCGCCGGACGGCGTGGCCGGCGTGGGCGAATGCCGCGGCCATCGTCGGGGTGATGGCGGTCACCCTGTCACAGCTCCATCCGAACCTGCTCGTCCTCGGCACCACCACGGCAGGCGGCGACACCGGCGCCCACGTCGCCCTGCCCGCCTTCCTCGAGTCGCACCTGCTCGTGCACGGCCAGATCACCGGTTGGGATCCCGGCTGGTACGACGGCTTCCCGCTCTACACGTTCTACTTCCCGCTGCCGGGTCTGCTCACGGTGCTGGTCAACGCCGTCGTGTCCTACGACGTGGCGTTCAAGCTGGTCACGGTCCTGGGCAGCCTGCTCCTGCCGCTGTGCGCCTGGGCGTTCGGGAGGCTCGCCCGGATGCGTGACCCGGCACCGGCCTGCCTGGCCGCCGCCACGCTCCCCTTCCTGTTCGAGCCGAGCTTCTCCATCTACGGGGGGAACCTGCTGTCGACCCTGGCCGGTGAGTACTCGTTCTCCCTGGGTCTGTCCCTGTCGCTCCTGTTCCTCGGGGTCGTGGCCGCCGGACTGCGCACCGGGCGCCATCGGGCGCTGGCCGCCGTCCTCTTCGCGGCGACGTTGCTCTGCCACCTGATTCCGGCTCTGTTCGCGGCGGTGGGGGCGGTCGTACTGCTCCTGCTGGACGCGGACCTGGTCCGTACGTTCGGTCGGAGCAGGCGGGCGGTGGCCGCCGGACACCGGTGGGGCGGTCGCGTCCTGTGGTCGGTGGCCGCCGGCGCGGTCGGCCTCGGTCTGTGCGCCTGGTGGTTGGTGCCCTTCGGCCTCGAGCAGGCGTATACGACCAACATGGGATATACGAAGGTCTTCGGCTATCCCCACCTGCTCTTCCCCGGGTCGTTCCGGTGGGTGCTGCTCCTCGGCGTGGTCGGCGTGGTGGCCATGGTCGTCCGGCGCAACCGCATCGCCCTGTTCCTCGTGATCATGGCGGTCCTCGCCGCGGCCGCCATGATCCTGGACCCGGCCAGCAAGCTCTACAACGTCCGCTTCCTGCCGCTGTGGTTCCTCTGCCTCTACCTGCTGGCCGGGTATGCGGTCGCCGAGGTCGTAGCCGGCGCGGCCCGCCTGGCGCGCCGCCGGCGCCTCAGCCTGTGGGTGCGCGACGTCCGTCGTCGGCTGCGATCCGACGACGTCACGGACCCGTCGCCCGGGAGGCGGATCACGCCCCACCGCCGTCCGGTGCCAGTGGCGGTCGCCGCTGGCGCGGTGGTGGGCCCTCTGGTGGCGCTGGCCGGTGCCTGTCTGGCGGTCGTGCCGCCGTTGGCAGTGCCCGCCGCCACCCTGGCCCGGATCGGGGTGCACGTCGGCCCCGACCAGCCGAGCGCCTGGGCCGAGTGGAACTACAGCGGCTACCAGAGGAAGCCCGACTATCCCGAGTTCCAGGCGGTGATCCAGATGATGCGCCAGGTGGGGGCCGAGCAGGGGTGCGGGCGGGCCATGTGGGAGTACGACCCGTCGCTCAACCGGTTCGGTACGACGGAGTCGCTGATGCTGCTGCCGTATTTCACCAACGGCTGCATCGACTCGCAGGAGGGGCTGCTCTTCGAATCGGCCTCGACGACGCCGTTCCACTTCATCAACCAGGACGAACTGTCCCCCAACCCGTCCCGTGCCGTTGTCGACGAGCCGATCGGGGCCTACGGCGGACTCGACGTGCCGCTCGGGATCGAACACCTCCAGCAGATGGGGGTGCGGTACCTGCTGGCGTCGTCCACCACCGTCCAGTCCGCGGCGTCCGCCGACCCGGCGGCCACGCTGGTCGGCACGACCGGACCGTGGAGTACCTCGTACAACGGGCAACCGCTCGACACCACGTGGAAGGTCTACCGGATCGCCGACTCGCAGCTGGTCGTCCCGCTGACCAACCGACCCGTCGTCTGGCAGGGCGTCGCCCCGGGGCAGTCGTCCTGGCTGCCGCCGGCCGTCGCCTGGTACAACGCGCCGTCCCGGTGGGACGTGGTGCCGGCCGCCAACGGGCCGGCGGACTGGTCCCGTGTGGCGGTCGGGGCGCGGCGTCCGGCCGCGGTCCCGGAGCCGAAGACCACGGTGACCGACGTGCGCCAGAGCGACCAGTCGATCTCGTTCCACGTCGACCGTGTAGGCGTGCCCGTCGAGGTCCGGGTGTCGTACTTCCCGAACTGGCGGGCATCGGGCGCCACGGGTCCGTACAGGGTCGCGCCGAACCTCATGGTGGTCGTTCCGACCAGCCATTCCGTGACCCTGATCTACGGGCGGTCCGCAGCTGACGACCTGGGCCTGGTCCTGACGGCGGCGGCCGTGGCCGCGGCGGTGGCGTTGGCGATCGTGGACCGGCGGAGGCGGCGGGCGACACGGGCGGCGCAGACGGCGCACCCGTCCGGGACGATCAGCGCGTGATGGGCTACCTGCTCGGGATGTTCCCGCTGTCCACCGTCCTGTTCCCCGAGGCCGGCCTGCCGCTGCACGTGTTCGAGGAGCGCTACCGGACCTTGATGAGCGTGTGCCTGGAGTCGGACGGCGAATTCGGTGTCGTGCTGATCGCACGCGGGTCGGAGGTTGGCGGTGGCGAACAGCGGACCGATGTCGGGACGGTCGCCCGCATCGCCAATGTCGCCGAGCTCGACGACGGGCGCTTGCTGGTGGTGGCGACCGGTGTGCGCCGGGTGCGTGTGGAGGAGTGGCTGGTGGACGACCCGTACCCCCGAGCGTTGGTCGAGGACCTGCCCGAACCGGGCGCACCGTGCCCCGGTGACGTACTGACCGGTGCCGAAGGCTCGTTGCGGCGACTCCGGTCCCTGCTGTCCGAGCTCGGCGACGTTCCGGCGCTCCCGCACAGCCTGCGGATCTCGGGGGATCCCGGCGAGATCGGTTGGCAGCTGTGCGACATGGCGCCCCTGGTCTCGCTCGACCTGCAGCGCCTGCTCGTCGCCGACGGGCTCGAGATGCGGATGCGTGTGCTGGTGGACCTGTGCGACGCCATGAGCGGGGACGTCATCGGCCTGCTGGCCGGCGGTGAGGTGGGCGGGATCGGCGGACCCGCCTGACCCACCTGACCCGCCTGACCCACCTGATCCCCTCGAACCGACCGACCGACCGACCGAACCGAATCAGCGGATCCGACCGGCCTCGGCGGGTCCGAGTGTCAGGGGACCTCTCGCTGGACCAAGAACTCCGTGATTCCGTCGGCGAGTCCGCGAGCGGCCTGTTGGCGCCACCCGGGATCCTCCATCAGCGCCGCGTCGACCGGGTTCTGCATGTTGCCGCACTCGATCAGCACCTTCGGCACCGTCGACAGGTTGAGGCCACCCAGATCGGACCGGGGATCGATACCGCCACTGCCGGCGTAGTCCGACACCGGCATCCCGGTATCGGCCAGGAAACGGTCCCGGACGTCGGCACCGAGCAGTCCCGACGGGGCCACGATGGATCGGTTGTCGCTGATCGAGCTGACGACCGGGAGGGGTACGTCGACCGCGAAGCCCCGTCCGGTCGGCGGACCGCCATCGCCGTGGATCGACACCGCTGCGTCCGAACCGGCGGCGTTCCCGATCGCGGCCCGGGTGTCGACGCACGGACCGACTCCGGTGTCCGAGGTCCGGGTCAGGACGACGGTGGCACCTCCCGCCTGCAGCAGCGCGGCGAGCCGGGTGGCCACGTCGAAGTTGAAGGCGTGCTCGTCGTACCCGGCGGGGGTCGAGGTGCCCGCGGTGTCGCACGGTTCGGTGAACCCACCCCCGTCGATCGGCGCGGCGACGGTCCCGGGGGCCCCGCCGTTCCCTCCGTCGTGACCCGGATCGATGGTGACGACTTCGCCGACCAGGGGTGGCACGTGGACCGATCCGAGGAAGGCCGCCCCCCCGAAGGCGTAGACGGAGCCGTCCGACGATACGATCCGGTAGCCGGCGCCTCCCGAGTCGAGCGAGACGGCGCCCCGCTGCAGGAGGCCGACGGCGGAGCCGGCGAACGGTGCCCCGAAGGAGAACAGCCCGCCGTCGGCGGCAACGAGGCGGTAGCCGGTGCCTGCCGCATGCATGCCCACCACCGGCGAATCGAGGGCGATGGAGCCGGTCGACCCCAGGAACGGCGCGTCGCCGAACGCGAAGACCCCACCGTCGGAGGCGACCAGCCAGTACCCGCCGCCGTCGGCGGTGGCCGCCATGCCGACGATGGGCCGGTCGAGCGCCTGTCCGCCCATCGACCCGTGGAACGCGGCATCGCCGTACGCGAAGACCCCACCGTCGGAGGCGACCATCCAGTAGCCGAGATCCGAAGGCGTCGGGGCCAACCCGACCACGGGGCGCACGAGGGGAAGCGAGCCGGCCGACCCCTCGA
>JAKAZC010000148.1 GCA_021826655.1 Actinomycetes bacterium
CTGGGCGTGGATGGAGCCCGGGGCAGACGTCCGGAAGAAGGCCGGATTGGCGAGCTTCTGCAGACCGGCGAAGAGGAAGGTCACCCCGAGGAAGGCGCGCAGGGGCAGGAGGTACCACCCGGGCGCGATCGACCCGTCAGGCCCACGCACCCGCCACATGGAGTCGACCGTGCGCCCGGTCTGTGTGCCCGTGGGGCCGGTACGGGCCCGGGCCGCCCGCTGTCGGCGCGCGACGTTGGAGGTCATCGGCCGTCTCCCATGGGCTGACGATACAGGCTGACCCCGGCGGCCCGTGTCGCGCCGACCGGTCTACGATGGTGGTGTGGACCAGACCACGGCAGCAGCCTCGACGACGACCGGTCCCGACGGGACGACGGATGCCGGCCCGCAGTCCGCTGCCACCCCGCCGCTTACCCGGAACGGCCGGACGGCGGCACCGCCGGCGGAGCGATCGGCCGCCGACCGGTTCATGCGGCGCTCGCTGCGCGTACCGGAGGAGCGCAGGCCCGTTCCGGAGTCGGCCACCCATCGCATCTTCGGGGTGTCGATCTTCCTGTCCGCCTCCCGCTGCCTGCTGAGCTACATCGTGCTCCCGATCGCGCTCCCCCTCCTGGGTCTGGCCAGAGGTGTCGGGCCCTACCTCGGGATCCCGATCGGCGTCCTGGCCCTGTACTTCGACTTCCTCGGCATCCGCCGGTTCTGGATGGCCGACCATCACCAGCGGTGGCTGTTCTCGGCCGTGTACGCCGTGGTCGCAGCCATGGTGCTCGCGCTGGTGATCGTGGACGTCGTCGACCTCGTGGGCTGAAGGTCCACCGGGTGGCAGGCCCGCGCCGGATCGGTCAGGGCGTGACGATGGCGAAGTTCCGGTCGGGAAGCTCGATCACCGCGAGCAGGCGTCCGATCACTGCCGGGTCCCCCTCGGTGACGATCTGGTCGAGCCCGCTACCGAGTAGCACCCCGAGCATCTGCGACTTCTCGAGCACCACACGCAGGTCGGCGGGGTCGAGGTCCTGCTCCGATACGACCCGGTGGGTCAGGACACCGTTTCGCAGGGTGGCCCGGTGGGTCTGCCCGAGGTCGGTGAAGCGCCAGTCGATGGTCAGCCGCTCGTCCCATGCCCGGGGACCGACGATGCGGATGGCGATGGAGTCCAACAGCTGCTCGACGGTGAGGGCGGCCATCAGCTCGGCCGAACCCACTGTGGGCGGTGACGAGTCGACTCCGTGGCGGAGCTCGTGGGCACCGGTCAGGTAGAAATTCCGCCACGTGGCGTTCTCGGAGCCGTAGGCCAGACGTTCGTAGACCGTGGCCAGCTGCTCCTTCGCCCCGGTGTGCTCGGGATCGGCGAAGACGACGCGGTCCAGGAGTTCGGCGGCGAACCGGAGGTCGCCGTTCGCCGCGTACCCGGCCGCCTTGTCCACGACCGCGTGTGCGCCCCCCATGCAGTCGACGTACCGGGTGGACGCTTCGACGGGGGTGTGTGCCCAGAGCCGGGCCGGGTTGGCGTCGAACCAACCCAGGTACCGTTGGTAGATCGCCTTCACGTTGTGGCTGGTCGAACCGTAGTAGCCGTGTGCGTGCCACGCCTGTTCGAGCGCAGGGGGCAACGCCATGACCTCGGCCGCCTCGGCACCGTTGAGCCCGGTGTTCATGAGCCTGAGCGTCTGGTCGTGCAGGTACGCGTAGAGGTCCCGTTGCAGCGACAGGTAGTCGACCACCCGTTCCGCTCCCCATGTCGGCCAGTGGTGGGAAGCGAAGGCGACGTCGGTGTCGGCGGAGAACAGGGTAATCGCCTCGTCGAGGTAGGTGGCCCAGACCCTGGCGTCGCGGACGAGCGCGCCGCGCAGCGTCACCAGATTGTGGAGGTTGCGGGTGGCGTTTTCGGCCATGCACAGGGCCCGTCGGTCGGGGAAGTGGAAGTTCATCTCGGCCGGGCACTCGGTACCGGGCGTCACCTGGAACACGATGCGCACACCGTCGAGGACCTCCTCCTGGCCGGAGCGTGTCACGAGGAGGTTGGGGGCGACCAGGCCGATGCTGCCCGTGGACGTCGCCATTCCGAGCCCGCACCCGATCTGGCCGGCCGGCCCCTTCTCCAGCCCGACGCCGTACATGTACATGGCCCGCCGGCTCATGGCCACGCCGGCGTAGACGTTCTCCGCGACGGCCGATTCCATGAAACCGTCGGGGGCGAGGATCGGCACGGGGCCGTCGAGCACTCCGTGGACGCCGCCGAAGTGGTCGACGTGGGCGTGGGTGTAGATGACCGCGGTCACCGGGCGGTTCCCCCGGTGCACCCGGTACAGGGCGAGTGCGGCGGCGGCGGTCTCCGCGCTGATGAGCGGGTCGATGACGATCACACCGGTATCGCCTTCCACCAGGGTCATGTTCGAGAGGTCGAGCCCCCGCACCTGGTAGATCCCGGCGCACACCTCGTAGAGGCCGTGCTTGGCCACCAGTTGGCCCTGGCGCCAGAGGCTCGGATGGGCGGTGTCGGGACACGCGTCGTCGAGGAAGGCATAGGCGTCGTTGTCCCAGACCACCCGGCCGGCGGCGTCGGTGACGACGCACGGTTCGAGCGAGCCGAGGAGCCCGCGGTCGGCGTCCGCGAAGTCGGACCGGTCGTCGAGGGGGAGGTCGGTGCGGTGGGTCGTGGTCATCGCCCGAGTCTTCCAGACGCCCTCGCCCCCTGCCGTACGCTGGAGGGATGTTGACCGTCGGGCTGAACCACGTCGCCACGCTCACCAAGGACGCCGCACGGCTGCACCGGTTCTACGAGGAGGTCTTCGAGGCGGAGGTGGTGCGGGACGCCCCCGAGGTCGACGGGATCGACGCCGTTCGACTCTCCGTCATCCGGGTCGGACCCTGGTCGGAGCTGAACGTGTTCCAGGTCGAGGGGAACACCGAGGCCGAGCGGCAGACACCGATGTTCGGGCGTGGCCGCCTCGACCACTTCGCCCTCCAAGCGGCATCGGTGGAGGCCTTCGAGACCATCCGGGCCCGGCTGATCGACCGGGGGGCGGCGGACTCCTTCGTCACGGATTTCGGTCCGGTCCTGAGTGTGTTCTTCCGGGATCCGGACGGCCTCGAGGGCGAGGTGTGCGTGACCAATCCCGACGCCGTCCCCGGGATCACCCGCCCCCCGGGTACACCGGCCGCGCGCTACGTCGTCACAGCGTCCTAGCGCCAGGCAACGGCCTCTGCGCCCATGGACGCGCGGAGGCTGCCGGTGTGCGTATCCTCTGGTCCGCCACGGGGAGGAGGTGCCGATGTCCGGTGCGGTCGAGGAACGGGGACGGGCGACGGAGCGGGGCTGGGGCCTGGTCCGGACGATGCTCGACGAGATGGCGGACATGGTCCGCACCGAGGCGGAGTCGGAGCTCGAGCTGGTCGAGGGCTTCCGTGTGCTGGCGCGCGTGACCGCCCTGTGTGCCGAGCTGTCCCTCGACGTCGACCCCGAGTGTCCCTGGTTCTTCCCGATGAACACTGAAGCGCGCTTCGTCGGCGGTCCGAATCCGGACGGCGACTACCACCTCGGCATGATCGACGGCACACACCGCTACCGGGTATCGGGACGGCGGGGATCGGTGTCCTATCTCGGGTTCCAGGTGCTGGCCGGCCGCGGGTTGACCCCACGCCGCATGGCGGCCCACGTGTCCGACCGCGACCTGGTGCTCGACGACCAGGGTCGGTTCGCCTTCGTGCTCGCCGCCGTGGAGCCGTCCGCCGAGGAGCTGGACGGCGCCCCCTGGGTCGGGATCCCTCCGGACGCCTCGGGGATCGTGGTGCGCCAGTACATCGCCGACCGCTCGGCGGAGGCACCCGCCGAGTTCACGATCGAGAACCTCGACCCGGTCGGCCCACCGGCCCGGCCGAGTGACGAAGGGGTCGGCGAACAGCTGACGGCCATGGGCTGGACCATCGCCAAGCTGATGACCCTGCACCGGACCGTCCTGCCCGAGGCCGTCGAGCGGCCCAACGAGCTGGTCACCGTCGAGTCCGGTTCCCTCGGCGATGAGAACACCACCCCGGACAACCTCTACGTCCTCGGCACGTTCCGACTGGCGGCGCACGACGCACTCGTGGTCGAGTTCACCCCGCCGGGGACCCGCTACTGGAGCGTGACGGTGGAGAACATCTGGCACGAGTGCATCGACACCCGCCGGAGGGTCGGTTCGGTCACCAATGCAGGTGTCACACTTCGCAGCGACGGGACCGCCCGGGTGGTGGTCGCCGCCGAGCGTCCGCCGTCGGCTGACGACGGGACGACCGTGTGGCTCGACACCGGGGGTCGCCACCGGGGGTTCGTGGTGGTGCGCTGGCTCGACAACCCCGAGGCACCGGCGGTCCGGACGACGGTCCGCCCCGTGCGGGAGGCCTGAACCGGTGGACGCCCCGACGTCGGCGGGTTCCGCGGGCCGGTTCGACGCCGACGAGCTGCTGGCGACGGCCATGGCCGCCACCGGACTCGACGACATGGGGGATCCCACCTGGCGGGACGGCCTGGAGCGACTGCTCGACGACCTCGCCGGACCTGCGCAACTCAACGAACTGGGACGGACCATCGTCGAGGCGGAGGTCGCCGGCTATCTGGGCAACCGGATGGAGATCCTGGCCTGGCGGGCGGCCCATCCCGGGGTGGCCGAGGGCGAGGTGATCCGGCCGATCGTGATCGTCGGCCAACCACGTACCGGCACCACCATCCTCTACGACCTCCTGGCCCAGGACCCGGCCAACCGGGCCCCCCTCACCTGGGAGGTCGACCGCCCCGTACCCCCGCCGGAATCGGCCACCTACGATTCCGACCCGAGGATCCACGAGGCCGAGGCGGTCGCGGCGATGCCCGACCTCCTCATCCCCGGGTTCACCGAGTTCCACCCTCTGGGCGCTCGTCTGGCGCAGGAGTGCGTCCGGATGACCGGAGGCGACTTCCGCTCGATGATCTTCCCGACCCAGTACGACGTGCCGGAGTACGACCGCTGGCTGCTGCACGAGGCGGACATGTCCCCGGCCTACCGGTGGCATCGGATCTACCTGCAGCATCTCCAGAGCCGCCACGCCGGTGACCGTTGGCTCCTCAAGTCGCCCGCCCACCTGTGGAGCCTGGGTGCCCTGCTCGCGGAGTACCCCGACGCCCTCATCGTGCAGACCCACCGGGACCCGGTGCGGGTGATCGCCTCGATCAGTGCCCTCGTGGCCCTCCTGCGGTCCATGGCCAGCGACCACAGCTCGGTGGCCCGGGCCGCCGGCCAGTACGCCGAGGACATCCTCCTCGGCCTGGAGCGCTCGGTCGAGGCTCGACGTGACGGTACCGTCCCGGCCGACCAGGTGGTGGATGTGCAGTTCGCCGAATTCCTGGCCGACCCGTTCGCCACCATCGGTGCCGTCTACGACGCCCTGGGGCTCGAATTCACCGCGGTCGCCGAGTCCCGTATGCGGGCGTTCCTCGCCACGCACCCGGGCGACGGTGGTGGGGGCGGCAGCCGGTACCGCTTCGCCGACACCGGCCTCGACGCCGGCGAACTGCGCGAGCGGGGACGGGACTACCAGGAGTTCTTCGACGTCCCCAGTGAGCCGATCCTGTGACGGATGCCGGACCCGCCTGCACCCACCGGTGACGGGGTCCCCCGACGACGACGCCTTCCCCGAATGGTACGACTACGTGGACTCCGGGACTCGGGCCGGCCGGGCGACCCCGACTACCGGAACGCCATGTCCGGGGCCGTCGCCACCCGGACCGATCTGGACGGTGGCGACGCGGTGGTCCGCGCGGTGACCTTCGTGCGTCGTGGCCCGGACCTGCTCGGCCCCGCGTGACCCCCACCGCCTCCGGCCGCGCCCCGTCGCGGCCGGTCCGTCAACGGCGCGCCGGCCGCCACCAGCGGGTGAGATGCGCCGCCACGGTGATGCCGGCGGCCGCGGCCTCGTCGACCACCTGACGGGCCGACGGATTGACCAGCACCGCGCCGCCGACGTCCACCGTGGGGACCGTCTCGTGGCCGCCGGCGTGGGACCGCACGAAGGCGGCGGCCGACGGGTCCGCCCAGATATCGACCTCGTGGGTGGCGAGCCCCGACCGTCGCAGGCCGCGCCGCAGGCTCGCGCAATAGGGGCAGCCGGGTCGCCAGTAGACGGTCACCCCCGCGGCGGCACCCCGGTCGGACGGTTCGGCGGCGGGCCCGGTCACGGGGTGCGCCAATCCTCGTGCAGCGCCTCGACCAGCACCAGCTTCTGGGCGCGCACCGTCGAGCCGTTGTCGACGGCCTCCGGGTGCTCCACCATCCAGGCGATGGCGGCGGCCGGCACCGTCGGAGGGGCGCCCCGGTAGTGCCCCACGAGTCCGAGGGCGGCGGCGTTCACCACCTGGCGCTCCGTCTCCACGTACCCGGGGTCGACGTTGTAGGCCCGGATGCCACGGTCCCCGAGCTCGACGGCCAGCAGCGGGGCGAACCGGTGGGCCGCCGCCTTGGACGCGGCATAGGCCACGCCCCAGCCGCCACGGCCGACCGGCCCGGGCGGGTCGGCCGTGGCCGTGTGCGACGTGACGTCGACGATGGTCCCACCGCCGGCCGCCAGCATCCCGGGCAGGACCGCCTGGATCAGCACGAACGGGGCAACGGCGTTGGCCGCCAGCTTCGCCTCGAGCTGGGCGACAGCCAGGTCGGCGATCAGCACCATGCTGCCCGGCGCGGTGTCGACGGCGTTGTTGACCAGCAGGTCGATCCCGCCCCACTCGGCCTCCACCCGGTCGACGGCGGCCACGAGCGACGCCCGGTCATGGAGGTCGGCCACCAGCTCCAGACAGCGCCCGCCCGCCGCCCGCACGTCGTCGCCGGTCTCCTCCAGACTGCCGGGCAGCACCCGCCCCGCCCCCGTGTCCGAATCGTCCCGCCCCTCGCCG
>JAKAZC010000149.1 GCA_021826655.1 Actinomycetes bacterium
GCTGGCGACCCCCGCGGGCAGCGTGTCGGCCACGAAGGTCTGGGCGCCGGCGCTCACCGTGCCGGCCACGACCGCCGCGCCCGACGAGGTGCTGCCGATGGCCACGCACGCCGTCGTGCCCGAGCAGGTGATCTGGGACAGGCTGGCGACCCCCGCGGGCAGCGTGTCCGGGGACCAGGTGACGCTCGTGCCGGCGATGGCGGCGGCCAGGAGCACGGCGCCGGACGCCCCTGATCCGATGGCCATGCAGATCGTCGAGCTGGGGCAGGTGATCTCGGTGAGGTTGGTGACCCCCGCCGGCAGGGTGCTGACCGACCACGTTCCGGGTGCGCTCGTGGAGTCGACCACGGCGACCCCCTGGTAGCCGCCGCCGGCCGGCCCGAAGCCGACGCCGATACATGCGCTGCTGGCACAGGAGGTCGACTCGATCTGGCTGACCGAACCGGGCAGGGTGGTCGAGCTCCACGTCGAACCGGAGAGGATGCTGGCGGTCGTGACGGCGCCGGTGTTGGGCGCGCTCGCCGAGCTGGGGCTCTGCCCGGTCACCACGCACTGAATCTGTCCGGCGTCGGGGCAGGTGACCCCGTTGTCGGTCGCAGTGGTGCTGGGATAGCCGACGTTCACGGACGCCCCCTCGTCGTAAAGGAACGGTCCGAGTGCCGTGACGCTGTCGGTCGCGACCGCGGCGCTACCCGTGACGTCGTTCGCCAGGCCGCCCTGCACGGCGAAGGCGGTCGTGAGGGTCTCGGGTCCCACCTGCACCGTGTACGGGGTCCCCGACGGGCTCGGGGGAACCTCCATGAAGGCGCAACCGTTGGTGTCGGGGTGGGTGGTGTAGGTGGTGCCCGCCAGGGTCGCCGTCACGGGCACCTTGGTCACCCGGCCGCTCGGTCCTCCCCACGAGAGGCCGCTGACGTCCGCCGGTTCGGGGTTGCCGACGCCCGACGGGTCCCCGTACAGCTGCACCGCGATGAACCCGTTGGTGGGCACGCTGGCCGGCGGGTAGTCGATGAGCGTCGTGTCCGTGACGCTGTTGGAGGGTCCCCACGTCACCGTCACCTGCAGGCCGAGGACCTGGGGGACCGTCCCGGAGGTGCACAGGTCGAGCACGCCGTTGACCGTGGCCCAGTTGAAGACGGCGCTGACCGTGTAGGGAACGTTGGAGGCCGTCTGGGTGCCCTCGGAGATGGCGTTGCCCACGTTGGGCAGCCCCTGGGCGTTCGCCGGCGGCCCCTGGTTGTTGAGGGTCTCCACCCACTGCTCCGCGATGCCCAGGGCAGTGGTCTTCTCGCGGGCGTTGGCGGACTGGGTGATCGTGTTGGCGAGGATGTACGAGACCGGCACCAGGACCAGCAGGAGGAGGAAGATGGCGATCACGACCTCGAGCAGGCTGAACCCCTGGTCGTCGCCGCGCCGGCCGGAGCTGGGCCCCTGTTCGTGCCCGCGCCGGCGGGAAGCTTCCCGGTGCTGGTGGTCGTCCGGTGATCTCGACATGGGCTCGATTCCGGTCCTCGGTGCCGACGGCTCGAGCGCGCCCGAGCATGCCGACGGTCGGTACCGATGTGTGCTGTCCGCTACTTTTGGCTCAATGCACTGCTGACCTGGCCGAAATAGCCAGGACGACAATTCTCTCTGTTCAGTCGGAGAGACCGGCTCAGGCCAGGCTTGTGACCTGCTCGAAAGCATACGCCAGGCAAGTCGAAAGTCCCCCCTTCACATGCATGAATCGGCGGATGGGATTCATCTCTAACGATCCTGCAACCGTGCCGCTCCCGTTTCACCACCGTGCCGCGGGACTGCGGGCGGCCCGGCAGGACAGGGGTCACGCGGGCGGGCGCCGGCGAGCGACCGGCGCGGGCCCCACCCGGCAACCCGGCGAGCGACCGGCGGGGGCCGACCCGGCAACCCGGCAACCCGGCAACCCGGCAACCCGACGACCCGGCACCGCGGTCGGGCCCCCGGGCAGGGGGGCGGGCCCACGGCGGGGCGAGTTTTAAGCCTTCGATAAGAAAATGTGCCTCCCACCTGGGAATTCAGCGGTAGCCGACATCTCCGGCTGTTCCACGGTTGGTACGTTCTTGTGATGGTCAGCGGCCGTCTGCCCGGTGACGAACGCCGCCCTTCCCGTCGGCGACGAGGCAGAGCGCGGAACGAGGAAGGGCTGCGATCCCTCGGGGAGCAGATCGACCGGCCCAGCGGCGGGCGCCGGCGGCATGGGGTTGCCGGGGCGTCCGGACCTCCCACGGGTCCCGGCGCCCCCCGGGGGCCGGGTGGGCCCGTCCCGCCCCGCGGGTTCCGGCGGAGCGGCCGGCCCAAGTGGAGCGGCCGCCGCAAGGTCGTGACCATCGTGTCGGGAGTGGTGGTGTTCGCGTTGCTGCTCGTCGCCGGGGCCTACGGCTACGCCCGGTACCGCTACGACCAGATACACAAGATCCACGTCACCTCCGAGGCGGCGCAGGTCTCGGGTCAACCGTTCAACATGCTGGTGGTGGGCTCCGACTCCCGGGTGGGGCTGAGCGGGGCGGCCGCGGCGCAGGCGGGGAGCGTCGCGCAGGTCGGAGGTCAGCGCAGCGACGTCATCATGATCTGGCACGTCGACCCGGCGACCCACCGGATCGCCATCGTTTCGATCCCACGCGACACCATGGTCTCGATGATCCCGTCGGAGACCTCGCAGTTCGGCACCTTCAACCGGATCAACGCGTCGTTCAACGGCGGGGTGAACTCGTTGGTGCAGACCATCGAGACGAACTTCGGCATCCCGATCAACCACGTGATCCAGGTGGACTTCGGCGGGTTCGTGGGCGCGGTCAACGCCATCGGGGGCATCTGGCTGAACTTCCCGTACCCGGCCAAGGACGCCTACTCGGGTCTCAGCATCCCGACCCCGGGTTGCCAGCTCCTCAACGGCACCCAGGCGCTGGCCGTGGCCCGCAGCCGCCATTACCAGTACTACACGAACGGGTACTGGCACTACGACGGCACGAGCGACCTCGGGCGGATCGACCGCCAGGACGTCTTCATCCGGGCCCTGATCGACCAGGCGAAGACGAAGTACAACCCGCTCACGCTCAACGCGCTGATCGGCTCCATCCCCCAGGGCATCAGCATCGACGACCGGCTCAGCCTCAGCGACCTGATCGGGCTGGCGGTGGACTTCCACGGGATGAACGCCAACGCCATGGGCACGCAGACGCTGGCGACGATCCCCGAGCTGAACGTCGCGCCATGGGGCGACATCCTGTTCGTCGACCAGCCCACGGCCCAGCAGCAGCTGGTGTCGGCCTTCGGCAACCAGCTCACCACCCCGACGAACCCGCCGCCCGACACGTACCTGGTGCGATCCCCTCCCCCGGACGTGACGACGACCACCGTCGCCCCGCCGACCACCGCCGGGGGCTCGACGTCCACGCCGCCCGCGGCGCCGGCCACGACCTCCCCCGCGCCGGCCACGACCCCTTCGTTCGACCCGACGCCCTGCTCGCCGGCGTAGCGGGTCCCCGGGCGGGTTCGGCCCGCCGGCGTAGCGGGTCCCCGGGCGGGTTCGGCCCGCCGGCGTAGCGGATCCCCGACGCCTAGCTGTCCGGCGTAGCGGGTCCCGGGCGGGTTCAGCCCGCCGCCGCCTCGATCTCCCGGAGGCCCTGGGACAGCGCGTTCCAGCTCAGCGTCGCGCACTTGATCCGGACCGGGAACTTCACCACGCCCTGAAGGGCCGCCAGCTCACCCAGCTCATCGGGATCGATGGGCTGGGGTTCGCCGCTCACCGTCTCGGGTCCGGGCGACAGACCGTTCGCGGGCGGTGGCGGGCCGTCGCCGAGCGCCGACTCGTGGATGGACATCATCCCCTTGAAGGTGGCGATGAGGTGCCGGACCTCCGGGAGCGGCCGCCCCTTCACCGCGGCAGACATGAGCGAGGCCGAGGACTGGCTGATGGAGCACCCGGTACCGCCGATCTTGATGTCGGCGAGGGCGCCGTCCTCCACCACCATGGTGACGACCACCTCGTCACCGCAGAGCGGGTTGAAACCCTCCACCCGGTGTGCGGGCGGGGATTCGAGCTCCCCCCGGTTGCGGGGGGAGCGGTAGTGGTCGAGGATGATCTCCCGGTAGAGCTCCTCCAGGTCGGGCATCACGCGTCCCCCGGTGCGTCGGCGGTCACCCGAACAACCTAACGGCCTCTTGCAGGCCGTCGATCAGCACGTCGACGTCGCTCGATTCGTTGTAGAGGCCGAAGGACGCTCGGGCGGTCGCCGCCACGCCGAGCTTGCGCATCAGCGGCTTGGCGCAGTGATGGCCCGGTCGGACGCACACGCCGAACTGGTCGAGCACCTGGGCGAGGTCGTGCGCGTGGATCTCGTCGATGGCGAGCGACAGCACGCCTCCCCGGTCCTCTCCCTCCGGAGGGCCGAAGACCTTGCACTTCGAACCGAGGCGTGCCGTCAGCGCGTCGAAGGCGTAGCGGGTGAGCTCCATCTCGTGGGCCCGGACCCGGTCCATCCCGACGGCGGACAGGTAGTCCACCGCCGCGGACAGCCCGACGGCCTCGGCGATCGGGGGCGTGCCCGCCTCGAACCGCTGCGGGGGCTCGGCGGCAAGGTAGCGGTCCGTGCGCACGTCGAGGATCATCCCGCCGCCCCCGAGGAACGGGGGCATCTCCTCGAGCAGTTCCGCCCGGCCCCACAGCACGCCGATCCCGGTGGGTCCCAGCATCTTGTGCGCGGAGAACGCGAGGAAGTCGATCCCGAGCGCCGCCACGTCGACCTGAAGGTGGGGCACCGACTGGGCCCCGTCCGCGACCACCAGGGCGCCGGCACGGTGCGCGGCCTCGGCGATCGTGGCCAGCGGGTTGATGGTCCCGAGCACGTTGGACATGGCCGAGACGCTGACCAGCGCCGCCCCGTCGACCATGCGGTCGAGGTCCGAGAGGTCGAGCCGTCCCGCACCGTCCACCGGGATGTAGCGCAGCTCGATCCCGCGCTCCTCGGCCAGCATGAGCCAAGGGACGATGTTGGCGTGGTGCTCCATCTCGGTGAGGACCACCACGTCGCCGGGTCCCAGGTTGGTCCGGCCCCAGCTGTGGGCGAGCAGGTTCAGCGACTCCGTCGTGTTCTTCGTGAAGACGACCTCGCGGCCGGGGTGGGGCGCTCCGACGAAGCGTCCCACCTTGGTGCGGGCGCCCTCGTACAACCGGGTGGCCTCCTCGGCGGTCGCGTAGACACCGCGATGGACGTTCGCGTGGGTGGTCTCGTAGTAGCGCTCCGTGGCGGCGATCACCGAGTGGGGGGTGAGCGACGTCGCCGCGGAGTCGAGGTAGACGATCGGACGGTCGTGGACGGTCCGGGCGAGCAGGGGGAAGTCCTTGCGGGCGGCCTCCACGTCGATCGGTTCCGGGGTCACGACAAAAGTCTACCGCTTTGGTCGGATTTGCCCGACCGTCCCGGGCGGGTGGTCCCGAGGGGCGGCCGCGACCGATACGCTCGTCCGGTGGCGGATCCATGGACGTTCGCGGGGAAGCCGGCGACGCTCGACACCGTCGGGGGCGTCGTCACCCTGGTCGACGAGTCGACCTTCGCCATCAGCAGCCGGTCCGGCGACATCGTTCCCGGCTCGGCCCAGGGCCTCTTCGTGCGCGACATGCGGATCATCTCGCGCTTCGAGCTGCTGATCGACGGCAAGCGCCTCGAGCCCCTGGCCGCCACCAGCTCGGATCCGTTCGCCGCCACCTTCGTCTCGCGGGGCGTCCCGGCGGCCGGGGCGGCGGACTCGAGCCTCCTCGTGTTCCGGTCCCGCTTCGTGGGGCAGGGGATGCGGGAGGACGTCACCATCCACAACTATGCCAACGAACCGGCCGTGTGCCTCGTAGAGGGCTTCGTCGACGCCGACTTCGCCGACCTCTTCGCGGTGAAGGAGGGCAGGGCCGGCGACCCCGACGGGGAGGTCCGTCGATCGGTCGAGGGCAGCACGCTGGCCATCGGCTACCGCCGCGGCGGTACCAACCGGGGGGTCCGGCTCCGCTTCACCACCCACGACGGCGACGACGCCGAACCCGGGCGGAACCCCGGGGGGACTTTCAAGCTCAGCGAGGACCTGGTGACGGTGGAGGTGGTGGTGCCCGCGGCCGGCCGCTGGTCGGGCTGCGTCGAGATCACCCCGGTGATCGAGTCGGCACCGGTGCACCCCCGGTACCGGTGCGGCCAGCCCGTCGAACGGGCGACCCCGTCCGAACGCCTCGCCCTGTGGCGTCAGCGCGTCCCCCACGTCGAGACCGGCCACGACGGGCTGCGCACGGTGATGGCCAGGAGCGCCGAGGACCTCGGCGCCCTCCGGATCTTCGACCCCGATTTCCCCGAGCGGGTGGTCGTCGCGGCGGGGGCGCCCTGGTTCATGACGGTCTTCGGGCGCGATTCCCTGCTCACCGCCTGGAGCGCGCTGCTGGTCGACCCGGACCTGGCGCTGGGGGTGCTGCAGACGCTCGCCCGGTTCCAGGGGGAGGAGATCGATCCCCTCCACGAGGAGCAGCCGGGTCGCATCCTGCACGAGATGCGCTTCGGCGAGGCCGCGTCGCTCTCGCTGGGCGGCGGGAGCATCTACTACGGGACGGCCGACGCGACGCCGCTGTTCGTCATGCTCCTCGGCGAGCTCCGCCGATGGGGGCTCGGGCGCGAGCAGGTGGACGAGCTCCTGCCGAACGCCGACCGCGCGCTGGCCTGGATCCGCGACTTCGGCGACGCCGACGGCGACGGCTACGTCGAGTACCAGCGGGCCACGTCGCGGGGCCTGGCCAACCAGGGTTGGAAGGACAGCTGGGACGGGATCCGCTACGCCGACGGCCGCGTGGCGCAGGCCCCCATCGCGCTCTGCGAGGTACAGGCCTACGTGTACGGCGCCTACCTGGCCCGGGCCC
>JAKAZC010000150.1 GCA_021826655.1 Actinomycetes bacterium
GGGGATCATCCGCCACGGGGCGAAGCTCCTGTACGCCTTCTGCGAGTCGACCGTGCCCAGGGTCCAGATCATCACCCGCAAGGCCTACGGGGGGGCCTACGTCGTCATGAACTCCAAGTCCATCGGCGCCGACCTGGCCTTCGCCTGGCCGTCGGCCGAGCTGGCGGTGATGGGGCCCAACGGCGCGGTGGAGATCGTGTACCGGCGCGAGCTGGCCGACGCGGCCGACCCGGTGGGCCGCCGCGCCGAGCTGATCGACGAGTACACCGAGCGGTACGCCAACCCGTACATCGCGGCGGAGCGGGGCTTCATCGACGACGTCATCTCCCCCGCCGACACCCGCAGGGTCCTCTGCCGGAGCCTCGCCATCCTGTCGTCCAAGCGCGAGGACCTGCCGAAGCGCAAGCACGGGAACGTACCGCTGTGAGGGGGGACGCGGCCGCCCGCCCGCCCGCGGCCGGCTCACCCGGGGGCACGGCCGGTGGCCTGGCTGGCCCTTCCGATCCGGACCCCGAGGTCCTGGCGGTAATCGCCGCGGCGGTCGACGCGGTGTGGCCCCGTCCGGTGGTGGCCGCCGCCGCCGAGCCCGAGCCCGCCCACCGGTCCTGGCGGTTCAGCGGCCGGTGGTGGAACAAGCCGATCCCTGTCGGCCGCGAGCGGCCGAGCTCACGGTCCTAGCTCCGGGTCACGCCGCCGCCCGCCCGCATGCCAAAGTGGCGGTCATGGACGGACCGGTAGGATTACTCGCCCTGGTCGGCGGCTCGGAATGGACCCCCGGCTGCACCTTCGACGCCGAATTGCTGGCCGCGTCGGGTGGGGACGAGGTGGTGGTCCTCCCCACGGCCGCCGCCTACGAGCATCCCGAGCGCAGGGTGATGGCGGCGGCGGAATGGTTCGCGGGGCTCGGGGCCCGGGTGGAGGGGTTGATGGTCCTGGGCCGGGCCGACGCGCAGGACGACGGCGCGGCCGAGGTCGTGCGCCGTGCCCGTTTCGTCTACCTGAGCGGGGGGTCGCCGCTCCACCTCCGGTCCGTGCTGAAGGGGTCGAAGGTCTTCGAGGCGCTGCGGGCGGCCTGGGTGGCCGGCGCGGTGGTGGCCGGCGCGTCGGCCGGCGCGATGGTCCTGACCGATCCGATGGTCGACCCCAGGGGTGGCGCGCTGACCGTGGGTCTCGGAATGGTGGACCGCTTCACCGTCGTCACCCACTTCGGGGACGTGGGGGAGGACGCCCACGGGGAAAAGCTCCACCGCTCGGTGGTCCTGGCCCCCGAGGGGCTCCCCGTGGTGGGGATCCCCGAGCGGACCGCCCTCGTCCGGGGGACCGATGGCCAGTGGCGCAGCATCGGCGAGCGGCCGGTCACCGTCTTCGTGAACGGGTCGCGCGCCGAGGAGGGACTCGCCGTCCTGAACGCCTGACGCCGATCCGGTCGCAGCCCCCACCGGGGGGTCTGGTCGTGCAGCCCCCACCGGGGGGTCTGGTCGTGCAGCCCCCACCGGGGGGTTCTCAGTCCTCGGACTCGGCGATGGTGACCGACTCGATGGTGACCTGCTCCTTCGGCGTGCCCGACCGGCTGCCCAGGGCGTCGATCGTGGTGACCACGTCGCCGCCGGAGACCACGGCGCCGAAGAGCGAGTACTGGGGCGGGAGCGCCGCCCCGTCGGGACCGCTGATGATGAAGAACTGGCTCCCGTTGGTGTTCGGGCCGGCGTTGGCCATCGCCAGCGAGCCGATCTGGTAGCGACCGGGCTTCGGGAGCTCGTCCGCGAACCGGTAGCCCGGACCGCCCCTTCCGGTCCCCTCCGGGTCGCCCCCCTGAATCACGAACCCCGGGATGATGCGGTGGAAGACGATGCCGTCGAAGTAGTGGTACCGGGCGAGGAAGACGAAGTTGTTGACCGTGCGGGGGGCGCTCGCCGCATCGAGGGCGACGACCAGGGTTCCCTTGGACGTCGCCATCGTGGCGGTGTAACGCTTCGCGGGGTCGATGCACATGGGGGGCTCGGCGTCGAACTTCTGGCGCTGGGGAGCCGAACCGTCGGCCGGCGGGCATTCGGGGGTGGGCATCTGCTGGTCCTCGTTTCGTTCGGTCGTGCCGGTCGGCCCTGGGGCCGCAGGCGTGGGCAGATCGCGGATCGCCGGGCTACGCCCCGGAGACGGTGACCTTCAGGATGCGTTGTGTCACCACGGGGGGCACCCCGTTCGCCGTGGCGCTCGAGTTCCCCTGCGCGTTGATCTTCTGCACGACGCCGAGGCCCGACGTGACGTGCCCGAACAGGGTGTAGTCGGGCGGCAGGGACTCGCCCGTCGCCCCGGCCACGATGAAGAACTGGCTGCCGTTGGTCGTGGGATCGGTGGTCGGGGGATTGTTGGAGTTGGCCATGGCGACCGACCCGATCGGGTACTGGGGCGTGGCCACCGCCGGGCCCGGCTCGGAGAACGAGTAGCCGGGGCCACCAGTTCCGGTGCCGGTGGGGTCGCCGGTCTGGTCCATGAAGCCGGGGATGACCCGGTGGAAGATGACGCAGTGGTAGAAGCCCTTGCCGGCCAGGAAGACGAAGTTGTTCACGCTCTTGGGGGCCGTGGTGGCGTCGAGGGCGATCACGAAGGTCCCCGCGGTGGTCTGCACGGTGGCGGAGTACGTCTTCGTCGGGTCGATGGTCATCGGTGGCGGCGAGCTGTAGTGCTGGGTGTTGACCCGGGTGGAGGGGGACGTCGGGCACCCGGCGGCCACGGCCAGCCGGTTCGCCGCCGCCTGGGCCGCCGCGTCGGTGCCCTTGGCCCCGGTGGTCGTCGTGGTGCCCGGGGTCTTCGACGAGTTGTGGTGACCGATCAGGTAGATCGACCCGCCGACGACCGCGACGGCGATCACCACGCCGATGCCGTTGCGCAGGAGGCGCCGGCGCTTCGCCGTCTTCGCCTGGGCAGCGAGCTTCGCCTCGCGTCCGGCTCGCTGACGGGCTCGCTTGTCGCTGGGCACGGGCCGTCACCCTATCCGCGCTCCCCGGGTGTGCGGTCCCGCCCGGGCTCGCCTTCCCCTGCGTCGTGCGGCCCGGACTCGGCAACCTCTGGTTGACCCTCCGACGGCGCACCGGTACCGTCCCTGCGTGCCACTCCTCGTGCAGAAGTACGGTGGGACCTCGGTCGGCGACGCCGATCGGATCCGTGCCGTCGCCGACCACGTGGCGCGGAGCCGGCGGGGCGGTTCGGACGTCGTGGTCGTGGTCAGCGCGATGGGCAGGACCACGGACGACCTGATCCGCCTGGCCGACGACGTCAGCTCGTCACAGCCACCGCGCGAGTACGACATGCTGGTCAGCTCCGGCGAGCGGATCTCGATGGCCCTGCTGTGCATGGCCCTCGCCGATCTCGGGGTCGACGCGGCGTCCTTCACGGGCAGCCAGGCCGGGATCATCACCGACTCCGACCACACACGGGCGAAGATCCTGGAGGTGCGCGGCGACCGCCTGCGCGACGCGCTGGCCGCGGGGAAGGTCCCGGTGGTGGCGGGGTTCCAGGGTGTCTCGACCGAGCGCGACGTCACGACGCTCGGGCGGGGAGGCTCCGACACCACGGCGGTGGCGCTGGCAGCGGTGCTCGGCGCCGATGCCTGCGAGATCTACACGGACGTCACCGGGGTCTTCAGCGCCGACCCCCGGGTGGTGGACGGGGCCCACCGGTTGGCCCGCATCAGCTTCGAGGAGATGCTCGAGATGTCGGCGACGGGGGGACGGGTGCTGCAGCTCCGCTCGGTCGAGTTCGCCCGGAACCACCAGGTCCCCCTGCACGTTCGCAGCAGCTTCACCTGGGAGCCGGGGACCTGGGTCGTAGAGGAGGAGTCGTCAATGGAACAGGCCGTCGTCACCGCCGTCACCCACGATGTCTCGGAGGCGAAGGTCACCGTCTCGGGCGTGCCCGACCGGCCGGGGATCGCCGCCCGGCTGTTCCGGGCGCTGGCCGACCACTCGGTCAACGTCGACATGATCGTGCAGAACACGTCGCTCCACGGCACCACCGACATCTCGTTCACGGTGCCCAAGGTGGACCTCACGGTTTCCGAGGCGACCTGTCACGACCTCAGCGAGGAGCTCGGGGCGACGGGGATCTCCTCCGACGACGGGGTGGCCAGGGTCTCCCTGGTCGGGGCGGGCATGAAGTCCCACCCCGGCGTGACCGCCACGATGTTCGAGACGCTCGCCGCGGAGGGGATCAACATCGACATGATCTCGACCTCGACGATCAGGATCTCGTGCATGGTGCGGGCCGATCAGGTGGAGCGGGCGGTCCAGCGGCTGCACGGCGCCTTCGGCCTCGGCTGACGGACGGGGAGGGGGCGCCGGCCCCGTAGGATCGGACCATGCGGGTCGGGGTGGTGGGCGCCACGGGGCAGGTCGGGTCGGTCATGCTGTCGGTCCTGCAGGAGCGGCGGTTCCCGGTGGAGGAGATCCGGCTGTTCAGCTCCTCGCGCTCGGCGGGGACGAGCCTTCGCTGGGCCGGGGCCGACGTGGCGGTCGAGGACGCCGCCACCGCGGACTTCACGGGGCTCGACGTCGTCCTCTGCTCGGCGGGCGCGGGCGCGTCGCGGTCCCTGGCGCCCGTGATCGCCGGGGCCGGCGCGACGGTCGTCGACAACTCGTCGGCCTGGCGGATGGACCCGCTGGTGCCCCTGGTGGTCCCCGAGGTGAACCCGGAGGCGCTGCGTTCGGTCCCCAAGGGGATCGTCGCCAACCCGAATTGCACGACCATGGTGGCGATGCCCGTGCTGAAGCCGCTCCACGACGAGGCCGGGCTGGTGCGGCTGACGGTGTCGACCTACCAGGCCGTGTCCGGGGCCGGCCTGGCCGGTGTCGCCGAGCTGGCGGAGCAGCTCGCCAAGACGGCCGATCGGGCGACCGAGCTGACCCGCGACGGGCATGCGATCGACCTCCCCGAGCCGGCGGTGTTCCCCGGGCCGATCGCCCACAACGTCCTCCCGCTCGCCGGCCGCTACGTCGACGACGGCTCGGGGGAGACGGACGAGGAGCAGAAGTACCGGAACGAGTCCCGCAAGATCCTGGGCCTGCCGGACCTGGCCGTCAGCTGCACGTGCGTTCGGGTCCCGGTCTTCACCGGGCACTCTGCGACGATCGAGGCGGAGTTCGAGCGGGAGCTCGCGCCGGCCCGGGCGCTCGAGCTGCTCGGTTCGGCACCAGGCGTCGAGGTGGCGGACCTCCCGACACCGCTCGGCGTCGCCGGCGGCGACCGGTCCCAGGTCGGCCGGGTCAGGTCCGTCGAGGGCCGCCCCCGCGCCCTGGCCCTCTTCGTCGCCGGCGACAACCTCCGCAAGGGTGCGGCCCTCAACGCCGTGCAGGTCGCCGAGGCGTTGCTGGCGCTGCGCGGCTAGCGGGCCCCGCCTCAGTCGGGCCCGGGGGTACCCGGCTCGGGCCCCGCGCCGACGAGCGCCATCATCCGGCGGGCGAGGTTCACCGCGTGGTCGCCGAACCGCTCGTAGAACCGGGCCACCATCGCCAGCTCGATGGCCACCGGCAGCGGCATCGTGCCCGACACCACCTCGGCGGTCAGGGTCACGTGCAGGTCGTCGAGCTCGTCGTCGAGGTCGTCCACGTGCTGGCCCCCCGCAACCGACCGCTCGGCGAAGGCGTCCGCGGTGCTGCTCCACATCATCGTGGCGACTTCGCCCATCCTCTCGACCAGGCCGCGGCTCCGGAGCGACATCTCCGCCCCCAGCCCCCGGGCCGCCCGCCGGGCGATGTGCTCGGCGAGGTCGCCGTTGCGCTCGAGGTCGGGCAGCATCCTGAGGACGGCCACCAGCTCTCGGCGCTCGTCCGGGTCCGTGTCGCCCGAGACCAGCCGCTGCTGGGCCAGGTGGGCGATCTGGTGGGTGAGCAGGTCGACCACCTCGTCCCGCTGCACCAGGTGCTTGGCCGCCTCGCGGTCGCCGGCCAGCAGCGCGTGGGTCGCCCCGGCGATCGCCTCGCCGACCAGGGCGAAGACCTGCACGAAGATCCGGTCGATCTCCGCGAGGGTCGGCGGCACCGGATCGCGCCAGGGCTCGGACCGTCCGACCTGGAGCACCGCCCCCCCCTGCTCCCACAGGGGCTGCTCCTGGGCCAGCGGGCGTGCCGGCAGGTCGTCGGGCCGCCCGGCAGGGCCCTGATCGGCACCCGGCTCGGGTCCGGCGACCACCTGCCCGGCCGTCCCGGCATCGTCGTCCCGCCTCGTGCTGTGCCGCACGCGGCCTCCGCTTCGAAAGGCCATGCCCAACGGTACCGGTTCCCGGCGTTCGTGGCCTTCGCGACCGCGACGGCGGCCGCGCCACCGGGGGAGCGGGTCCGTTCGGGTGATACACCCCCTCGGTAGCGTGAGCTCGGAGCCGTCCCCGGGTGACCCGTGCCGCGGGCGGTCGATCGGGCCGGCCGGAACCGGATGACCACGGGGTGCCGCGGAAGTTGACCGCGGGAACGGAGGACGCGATGCGAGCACCGGCGATGCGACCACCGGCGAGCCGGGGCGGCGCCCGGGCGGGCGGGCGGCGATGACCGCCGGGCTCGTGATCGGCGCCGTCGTCGGGGTGCTCGTCGGGCTCGCCGTGGGCCTGGTGGTCCATCTGCAGCGCCAGGGATCGACCGTCGCCGCGTCCCGGCTGGCCGAGGCCCGGCTGGCGGACGCCAGGACCGAGCTGGCCCGGGTCGCGGGGCAGCTCGAGCAGGCCGGCTCGGCACTGGTCGCGGCCACATCGGAGCGTGCCCGGCTCGTCGCGGAGAACGAGCAGCTCCGCCTGGCCGACGACGACCGCCGGGCCACCTGGGATCAGGAGCGCGACCGGCTGGTCGGCACGTTCGCGGAGGTCTCGGCCGAGTCGCTGCGACGGAACGCGGAGCAGTTCATCGACCTCGCCGACGCC
>JAKAZC010000151.1 GCA_021826655.1 Actinomycetes bacterium
TCGGGTTTCGACGAGGTCCACCCCCCGGAGCGCCGGCCGTGCTGAGGCGACGGCGCCGGGCTGAGGCGACGGCGCCGGGCTCAGCCGACGGCGCCGGGCTCAGCCGACGGCGCCGGGCTCAGCCGACGGCGCCGGGCTCAGCCGACGGCGCCGGGCTCAGCCGAGCAGCTTGGCCTTGGCGGCGGCGAACTCCTCGTCGGTCAGGAGGCCGGAGCTCTTCATGTCGGCGAGTTTCTGCAGCTCGCCGGTGATGTCGACGTCCGCGGCCGTCGGCGGCGCAGGCGGGGCCGCCGGGGCGGGTGCCTGCTCCGGTGCGGCCTGCTGGGCCTGGCGGTTGCGCACCCCGCCCGCCACGGCCGTCGCGGTGCCGGCGATCACTGCGGTGCGGGCCATCGTGCCCACCAATCCGGGTCGTCCCATGCGGCGCATCATCGTGGTTTCCTCCTGTGCATCTGTCGGTGGTTCTGTCGGTGGTTCGGTCGGTGGTTCGGTCGGCGGGCGGCGGCCGGCTGGCGGCGGACCGCTGTCAGGCGAGCGCGGCCAGTTCGTCGAGCAGCTCGTCGACGGCCTGGCCGGGTAGTCGCAGCTGGTCGACGAGGACGCCTCCCGAACCCACGATGGCATCACGGAAGGGCTTCGACCAGGTGTGCTCGAAGACCAGGATGGCCTCGGAGTCCCCGGGTGCGAGCCCGTCGGCGAGCTCGAGGACGTCCTCGTCGGAGATCAGGGACTCCAGCTGGTCGAGCACACCGGCCAGGCGGGCCGCGTCGTGGCCGGCGTCCAGCTGCTCGAACTCGACGAAGGTGACGTCGCCGGCACCGTCACGGGTGACGAAGACACCGTCGATCACGGTGATGATCCCGTTCGACGTGAGGCGCTCCAGTTCGGGGATGATCTCCCCGGTGAACTGGTTGCCAGGAAAGCGCAACACCAGGACTTCGACCGGTCCGAGCGCCATGTGCCACCTCCGAAGTGGATCGTCCGGGGCCCGGCGGACGGTCGTCCGCGAGGGGGTCCGGGTGTGGTTTGGACCCTAACAGGGGGGTGCGAGGTCGTCGACGTCGGCGCCCTCCCCGTCCGGCGTGCCCCGCCCGACGGGACCCCGGTACGGTGAGGCGGCGGCAGCCGGCCATCGGCCAGGCGACCGCGGACCCGACCCGACCCGACCCGACCGGAGCGTGACCGTGCCCTTCGACCTCGACGCACTGCTGGCCGCCCACCGGGGCGAGGCGTTCGGGCTGCACGCGCGGTACCTCAACCCCCAGTTGGCCAAGGTGCTGACGACGATCGGGTTCGACCGCACCTACGTCCGCGGTGAGGGCGCCTACCTGATCGACGACCAGGGGGGTCGCACGCTCGACTTCCTGTCCGGGTTCGGCGTGTTCGCGCTGGGCCGGAGCCACCCGGTGGTGAAGGACGCGCTGCACCAGGCATTGGAGGCCGACCTCCCCAATCTCGCTCAGTTGGACTGCGCACTGCTGCCCGGCCTCCTCGGTCAGGCGCTCGTGGAGCGGGCGCACCCGGGCATCCGCCGGGCGGTGTTCACCAATTCCGGCGCCGAGTCGGTGGAGGCGGCCGTCAAGTTCGCCCGGTGCGCCACCGGGCGAACACGGATCCTCTACTGCGACCACGCCTTCCACGGACTGACCAACGGCGCACTGTCACTCAACGGAGGCAAGGAGTTCCGCGAGGGATTCGGACCGCTCCTGCCCGGGTGCGACCCGGTACCCTTCGCCGACGCGGAGGCACTCGAGCGCCAGCTCCACCGGCGCGACGTGGCCGCGCTGGTGGTCGAGCCCGTCCAGGGCAAGGGGGTCTACCTGGCGCCGGAGTCCTACTGGCGCAAGGCCCAGGCCCTGTGCCGGCGGTACGGCACGCTGCTGGTGCTGGACGAGGTCCAGACCGGCATGGGACGCACCGGGCAGTTCTTCTGCCACCGGCACTGGGGCCTCGAGCCCGACATGATCACCCTGTCCAAGGCGCTGTCGGGCGGGTACGTGCCCGTCGGGGCCCTGCTCACCACCGAGGCGGTGTCCGACGCCGTCTACAGCTCGATGGAGCGGGCCGTGGTCCACTCGTCGACCTTCTCCCGCAACCAGCTGGCCATGGTGGCCGGACTGGCCACCCTCCAGGTCATGGACGACGAGGACATCGTCGCCCGTGCCTCCGCACGTGGCGGGCAGCTGATGGACGCGCTCGCACCGCTGGTCGACAAGTACGAGCTCCTCCACGAGGTCCGGGGTATGGGGCTGATGATCGGACTGGTGTTCGGGCCACCCGCGTCGCGGGGCGGGCGGGCGCGCTTCGCCATGATGGAGCTGGCCCGCAGGGGCCTCTTCTCCCAGCTGATCGTGGTGCCCCTCTTCCATCGGCACCGGATCCTGACCCAGGTGGCGGCCGACAACGTCAACATCGTCAAGCTGCTCCCCCCTCTGATCATCGGGGACGAGGAGATCGGGGCCTTCGTGTCCGCCCTCGACGACGTCCTGGCCGACGCCACGAGCCGGTCGGGCCTGCTCCTCGAGGTCGGTGCGACCATGGCCCGCAACTCGCTCCGGCGGGGCCGTCGACACGCGGCCGTCGAGGGGCCCCGGGCATGAGCGGGTCGGACTCCGTGTCGGGGATCCGCGGCGGCGGGGGGTCGGGGCCCGGCCCCGGCGACCGGGTGCTGGTCACCGGTGGCGCCGGGTTCGTCGGCTCGTCGGTCGTGCGCCAGGTCGTCGATCGGGACGCGCAGGTGGTGGCCCTCGTCGAGCCGGACGGCGACACCGCCAATCTGGAGGGTCTGGACGTCGAGGTGGTCGAGGGCGATCTGCGCGACCAGCGGGCGGTCGACGCCGCCGTGGCCGGATGCACCCACGTCTTCCACGTGGCGGCCCTCTACCGGTTCTGGGCACCGGACCCCGCAGCCTTCTACGCCATCAACGTGGGCGGGACCCGACACGTGCTCGAGGCGGCACGGACCCACGGCTGCCGCCGCGTGGTCTACACCTCGACGGTCGGAACACTCGGGCTCGCCGGGACGACGGCCGACGGGCCCGTGGACGAGCGGTCGTTCGCCCACGTGGACCATCTCTTCGGGCGCTACAAGCAGTCGAAGTACGTGGCCGAGCACGAGGCGCTGCGGGCGGCGGCGGAAGGGCTGCCCGTGGTGCTGGTCCAGCCGACCACCCCGGTGGGTCCGCGCGACCGGGGACCCACCCCGACCGGCCGCACCGTCCTCGAATTCCTCAACGGGCGCATCCCCGGCTACGTCGACACCACCCTGAACATCGTCGACGTGGAGGACGTCGCCGCCGGCCACCTGCTCGCCGCCGACCGCGGCAGACAGGGACGGAGCTACATCCTCGGGGGGAGCAATCTCTCGCTGCGAGACGTGCTCGGCACGCTGGCCGAGGTCACCGGGCTCCCGGCTCCCACCCGACGGTTCCCGAACGCCCTGGCACTCGTCGCCGCCCACGTGTCGGACGCGGTGGAGGGCCGGCTCCTGCGACGGGAGCCTTCCGTCCCGCTCGAAGGCGCGCGGATGTCGACCACCCATATGTCCTTCGACGACACCCGGGCCCGGACCGAACTGGGCTACTCGTCGCGTCCGCCCGCCGAGGCCCTCGAGCGGGCGGCCCGCTGGTTCGTGGAGAACGGCGCGGTGCGCGCCGACCGTGTGGCGCGCTGCTCCTGGCCCGCCACCGTAGGGTGACCGTGTGCAGAGCGCAGCGTCGACCACGGCCGACCCGACGACCGTGCGCTACGTGGCCGACGCCGTGGTGCCGTGTTCCGGCGACGTCGCCGTGCTCCGGCCCGGAGCCCTCGAGGTGTCCGGCGACGCGGTGACCCGGGTCGGGACACCGGGCGACCTGCGATCGACGGGCGCCGACGGCATCCGGGAGATCGCCGTCGACGGCGCCCTCCTGCCCGGGTTCGTCAACACGCACTGTCATTCACCGATGACCCTGTTCCGGGGCACGGGCGAGAATCTGCCGCTCCTGCGCTGGTTGCGCGAGGTGCTGTGGCCCCGCGAGGCCCATCTCGAGCAGGAGGACGTCTACTGGGGGATGACCCTGGCCTCGGCCGAGCTGCTCGCCTTCGGGGTCACCACCACCTGCGAGATGTACTTCCACGAGGACGCCATGGCCGACGCCGTGGTCGCCGCCGGCTCGCGGGCGGTGCTCACCCCCGCGGTGCTCCAGCTGCCCGGCGCGCGCGGCGGGGGATCGTGGTGGACGGACAGCCTCGACCGCTTCGGCGACTTCCACGCCCGGCGCGACGGTGAGGCGGGGCGCCTCGAGGTCGGCTTCGCCGCCCACGCCGCCTACAGCGTGCCACTTCCCGGACTGGTCGACACCGCCCGTGCCGCGCGCGACAGGGGAGCGCTGTTCCACCTGCATCTGGCCGAGACCGTCGGCGAGGGGGACGCGTTCACCGCCGAGCACGGCGGTACGGTCCCCCAGGTCCTGGCCGACGCCGGCGTGTTCGACGGGCGGGTCCTGGCCGCACACAGCATCTGGCTGTCACCGGAGGACATCGACGACTACGCCACCCACGACGTCGCCGTGGCCCACTGCCCCCAGTCGAACGCCAAGTTGGCCTCGGGCATCGCCCCGGTGGTCGATCTCCTTGCCGCCGGGGTCCGTGTCGGGCTCGGTACCGACGGACCCGCGTCCAACAACGACCTCGACCTGTGGGAGGAGCTTCGGCTGGCGGCCCTGCTCGCCCGCCTGCGCGAGGCCGACGCCGGCGCGCTGGCGGCGTCGCGGGCACTCGACCTGGCCACCCGCGGGGCCGGAGTGGCGATCGGGCGCCCGGACCTCGGCGTGCTGGCGCCCGGGGCCAAGGCCGACATGATGGCGATCTCCCTCGACGATCCGGCGTTCGTGCCGTTGCTCGACGACGGCATGCTCGTGGAGCACCTGGTCTGGTCGGCGTCGAGCCGACTCGTCACCGACGTGTGGGTCGGGGGCGAGCAGGTGGTGGCCGCCGGCGTCGTGGGCACCGTCGACCTCGGGCGCGCCCGGCACGAGGTGGGCCGGCGGGCGGCCCGGCTGGCGTCGGTCGGGGAGTGACCCGGCCGGATCGGCCGTCGGCTCCGGCCGGATCGGCCGTCGGCTTCAGCCGGATCGGCCGTCGGCGTGGCGGGCCAGGTCGTCGGCGAAGCGCTGCATCATGCGCGGGAGCACCGCCTGGAGCAGGCGACCGGTCCCCGGCCACCTCAGGTCGTAGGACCCGGCCCACTCGATCCTCGTGCCGCCGCCGGCGGGCTCGAGGGTGACGTCGGACCGGTAGTCACGCACCGGGAACCCGCTCAGGATCCGGTAGGCGAGATGGCGCGGGGGGTCCCAGGCCACGACCTCTTCCCGCGAGCCGACACCGTTGCGGGTGAACCTGCGTACTGCGCCGACCCCGTCGGGATCGGGCGACCCGTCGCGCTCGAGACCGGATGCCGTCAGGAACGACCACTCGCACCAGCGCCGGGCCTCGCCCAGCAGGGGCCACACGACCTCGGGCGGCGCGTCGCTGCGGGCCTCGACCCGGTAGACGTAGGCACCCGACCTCCCGGCTACCGGGGCGGTCATCCCTCGACGCGGGCCTTGAGCGCCTCGAGGGACTGCTGGTACACGGTCTGCATCAGGTCGGCCATCTCGTCGGGGGCGGCGTCGACCACCCAGGTGACGTGGCTGCCGTCGCCCGAGGGGAGCACGGTGACGGTGGCCTCGTGCGATTCGACCGGCACCCCGTCGACGATGGCGTAGGTGATGGCCCGGGTGGCGTCGTCCCGGGAGATCAGCTTCTCGGTGATGGTCATGCCCATCGTGTCGAGGATGCGGCGGTCGCCCTCCACCCGGCACGACTCCATTCCGGGCATCCATCCGGCGATCCCACCGAAGTCGCCGGCGAGGGCCCAGACGGCCTCCGGCGTGCCGTGGATGTCGATCGCTGCCGTGCGCTGTCCCATGGTCCTCCTTCGTTGTCGGTCGGTGCCCCGGTCGGTGACGGGCCGGAGGCGACCCGATGGTAGGCGCGACCGCGGGCCCCGACCACCGGTAGCGTCGCGGAGGTGACCGACCGACACCCGTCTTCCGCAGCGTGACCGCACCGTCCGCGTCCGTCGCCCTGTTCGAACCGGACGGCGACCTGCTGGTCCCGACCGAGCTGGCCCGGGGCCCGTGGTCGCCCGACGCGCTCCACGGTGGGCCGGTGGCGGCGGTCGTGGCCCGCTCCGCCGAGCGGCTCGCCGGCGCCGACGGGCTGGCGTTCACCCGGCTGACCCTCGAACTGCTGCGGCCGGTGGCGGTCGGGCCGGTGGCGGTCACCAGCAAGGTGGTGCGTCCGGGGCGCCGGGTCCAGCTGGTGGACACCGTGGTGCGCCAGGCGGGCACCGACGTGGCGTGGGGCCGGACGCTGCGCATACGGGTCGACACGGCCCGGCCGGACGTGGCGACGGCCGAATCCGAGGACGACGCGCCCCCCGGTCCCGCCGCCGGCACGGAGGTGCCCTCCTCGCTGCCGGGCTACGTCGCCTTCCACAACCACGCCGTGGAACTCCGGTTCGTCGACGGCCACTTCGACCGGCCCGGTCCGGCGATCTGCTGGTTCCGTCTGCGGTTCCCGGTGGTGGCGGGCGAGGAGGCGTCCCCGGTGCAGCGTGCCGTGGCCGCGGCCGACTTCGGCAACGGGATCAGCGCCGAGCTCGACTTCCGGACGGGCCTGTTCATCAACCCCGACCTGACCGTGGCCCTGACCCGCCCGCCGGTGGGGGAGTGGGTCGGCCTGGAGGCCCGCACCCGGTTCGGCTCGCCCGGGATCGGGAGCGCGGAGTCGGTCCTGTGGGACGAGCGGGGTCGCATCGGCCGTGCCTCGCAGTCCCTGGTGGTGGAGATGTCCCGGTGACGTCCGATCCGG
>JAKAZC010000152.1 GCA_021826655.1 Actinomycetes bacterium
CCCTTGCCACCCGACTCGGCGTGGACCTGGTCGTCGTCGACGACCGCCACCACCACGACGTCGGCGAGGCGGGCGACGTCGGCAGGCGAGGCGGCGACCGTCGCGTGGTCGGTGTGGCGGTCGGTGGCCTCGGAGCGGACGTCGTTCACGACGAGTGGCAGTCCGGCCGCATGGACGCTGGCGGCGACCCCGTCGCCGATGGCGCCGAGCCCGATGACCCCGATGGTCGGACCGGCGGCGACACCGGGCGGTGCGTGCTCTTCTTCGGACACAGGATCTCCCCCGTTGCTGGACAAGTGTCTGGACTATAGTATGGACACATGACCGATTCCACCGCCGTGGCCGAAGGGTGCCGCACGTGATCTCCCCGGCCGCCCTGCCCGACTCCGACGTCGGCGATCCCGATGTCGAGGCCACCCGTCGGCGGCTGACACCCCGGCAGGCCGAGGTGGTGGCCAACCTGGTGCGGGCAGCCGAGGAGGAGACCGAGGCGGTCGGCTACTCCGGGCTCACGGTGCGCAACGTGGCCCGACGTGCCGGGGTGGCCCCGGCCACCGCCTACACGTACTTCGGCTCGAAGGACCATCTGCTGGCCGAGGTGCTGTGGCGCCGGATGGAGGCGCTGCCACCGGTGGCATCGGATGCGACGTTCCCGATCGCCGAACGGGTCGAGCGCACCATCCGCGACATGATCCCCTTCGCCGGGCAGGGCACCGCCCTCATCGACGCCTGCACGGTCGCCCTGATCAGCCCGAGCCCCGACGTCGCGCACCTGCGGGACCGGATCGGCGCACTGACCCACCGGCGATTGGTCGCCGCCGTCGGCGCCGATGTCGACCCCCGGGTGGTACGGGTGCTCGAGGCGTCGTACGTGGGTGCTCTGCTGACAGCGGGCACCGGCCACCGGTCGTTCCACGACATCCCCGCGTTCGTGGCCGACGCCGCAGTGCTCCTCGTCGCCGGAGCGGGTGCCGGCACCGCACCTCCCCGGACGGCGGGACCACGCCGATGACCGCCACCGATCTGCGGGGACCCGTCACCTACAACCCGTACGCCTACGCCATGCACGAGGACCCCTACCCCACGTATGCCCGCCTCCGGGCCGAGGCACCGGTGTACAGGAGCGAGGAATTCGACTTCTGGGCGCTCTCCCGCCACGAGGACGTGCTCGGCGCCTTCCGCAACGTCGACGGTTTCTCCAATTCGTGGGGCGTGTCGCTCGACCCGAGCGCATTCAGCCCAGAGGCCCATCGGACCATGTCGTTCCTCGCCCTCGACCCGCCCAAGCACACCCGGATGCGGTCGCTGGTGGGCAAGGGCTTCACCCCGACCAAGGTGAATACCATGGAGGGCCGCATCCGCCAGATCACCCTCGAGCACCTGCTGCCGGCGCTGGAACGGGGCAGCTTCGACTTCGTCGAGGACTTCGCCGGCAAGGTGCCCATGGACGTGATCTCGGAACTGGTGGGCGTGCCGGTCGCCGACCGGGCCGAGTTGCGCCGGCTGGCCGACCTCGTGCTGCACCGCGACGACGGCGTGTTCGACGTCCCGGCCGAGGGCATGGCCGCCGCCCTCGACCTGGTCGTCTACTACCAGGGGATGGTCGACGAACGACGGGTCGCCCGGCGGGAAGACCTCACCTCGGCACTCATCGACGCCGAGATCGACGGTGACCGACTCACCGACGAGGAGATCGTCGCCTTCCTGTTCCTCATGGTCGTGGCCGGCAACGAGACCACCACCAAGCTCCTGGCCAACGCCTGGTACTGGGGGTGGCGGAACCCGGACGAGCGGGCCAAGCCCTTCGCCGACCGTGCCCGGGTGACCGACTGGGCAGAGGAGACACTGCGGTACGACACCTCCAGCCAGATGCTCCTGCGGGTTACCCGTCGTCCCGTCGAGGTCCACGGGACGACCATCGCCGAGGGCCAGCGGGTGCTGCTGTTGGCTGGTTCGGCAAACCGGGACGAGTCGGTCTTCTCCGATCCGGACCGCTACGACCTCGACCGGGACACCACCAAATTGGTCAGTTTCGGCAGCGGGCGACACTTCTGCATGGGAGCGCCGCTCGCCCGCCTCGAGGCGAGGATCGCCCTCGACGAGCTGGTCACCCGGGTGGCGACCTACGACGTCGATCCCGACGGGGTCGAACGGGTCCACTCGATCAACGTGCGGGGTCTCGCCGCCCTCCCGACCACCGTGGTACGGCGCTGATGCCTCGGCTCCCCCCGAACCCCGAGGTGCGGGCCGCCGTGGTCACCGGCGCGTCGTCCGGGATCGGACGGGCCACCGCCACCGCGCTCGCCGCACTCGGCCACCCTGTCGTCCTCGGGGCCCGCCGGGTGTCCGAATGCGAAGAGGCCGCCGCCGAGATCCGAGCGTCCGGCGGTGAGGCCGTCGCCATCCACCTCGACCTGGCCGACGACGGGTCGGTCGCGCGGTTCGCTACGGCCGCCGTCGACACGCTCGGTGCGATCGAGATCGTGGTGTCGAACGCCGCCCGGAACATGGCCGGTGCCGTGCTCGACACCGACGCCGTGTCCCTCGAAGGGGTGCTGTCGGTGAACGTCACCGGCACCCACCGGCTCATCCGCGCCCTGCTTCCCGACATGGTGGCCCGCCGACGGGGCGACGTTGTCTTCGTCACCTCCGACGTCGCCGAGCGGCCCCGACCCGCCATGGCTGCCTACGTGACGTCCAAGTGGGGGCTCGAGGGCTACGTGCGCTCGCTGCAGATGGAGCTCGAGGGGACGGGCGTACGTGCCACCATCCTGCGCCCGGGTCCGACGCTCACCGGGATGGGTATGGACTGGGACCCGGACGTGACCGCGGAGGTCATCGAACAGTGGGCGGCCTGGGGATTCGCCCGCCACTCCAACTTCATGCGTCCGTCCGGAGTGGCGCAGGCCGTCTGCGCCGTCGTCGGACTCCCCCGCGGGGTGCACGCCACCGTCATCGAGCTGCAACCGGAGGCGCCGATCGCGCCGTCGACCGACTGAACAGAAGGAGTACGCCATGGCCCTCGACACAGGACTGCGCCAGCCCGCCCGCGTCTCGGGCGACGACGGCGTCACCGGCCACCTGGAGGAGTTGCGCACCGATCCGATCGGGCTCATGGACCGGGTCCGCGCCGAGTGCGGCGACGTCGGCATCTTCCGCCTCGCCGACAACGACGTCGTGCTGCTCAGTGGGGCCGAGGCCAACGAGCTCTTCTTCCGCTCGCCCGAGGACGTCCTGGACCAGGCCGAGGCCTATCCGTTCATGACCCCGGTGTTCGGCGAAGGCGTCGTGTTCGACGCCTCACCGGAGCGTCGCCGCGAGATGCTCCACAACCAGGCGCTACGAGACAAGTTCATGCGGGGCCACGCCGCCACCATCGCCGCGGAGGTCGTGGAGATGGTGGCCTCCTGGGATGCCGAGGGTGAGATCGACCTCCTCGACTGGTTCGCCGAGCTCACCATCTACACGTCGTCGGCCTGCCTCATCGGCCCGCGGTTCCGCCGGGAGCTCGACCAGCGGTTCGGCCGGCTGTACCACGACCTGGAGAAGGGCACCGACGCCATCGCCTACGTCGACCCCTATGCCGACATCGAGAGCTTCCACAAGCGTGACGCCGCCCGGGTCGGACTGGTCGAGCTGGTCCAGGCGATCATGGACCGCCGGACTGCCGAGCCACCGCCGCCGGACGACGACCGTGACCTCCTGGACGTGCTCATGTCGATCAAGAACCCCGACGGCACCGACCGGTTCGTGGCCGACGAGGTCACCGGCATGTTCATCTCGATGATGTTCGCGGGGCACCACACCACCTCGGGCACGGCTGCCTGGACACTGATCGAACTGCTGCGGAACGCGGGCGAGATGGACGTCGTCGATGCCGAGCTGGCCGAGCTGTACGCGGACGGCGCCGAGGTCAGCTACCAGGCCCTGCGTGAGATGCCCCACGTCGAGGCGGCCATCAAGGAAGCCCTGCGCCTCCATCCGCCGCTGATCCTCCTGCTGCGGGTGGCCAAGGCGGACCTCGAGTGCGAGGGGTACGCGATCTCAGCCGGCCAGATGGTGGGGGCCAGCCCGTCGGTGTCGAACAGGATCGCCGGGGACTTCCCGGAGCCGGACGCCTTCCGGCCCGCCCGCTATCTCGAGCCCCGCGAGGAGGACCGCCTCAACCCGTGGACATGGATCCCCTTCGGCGCCGGACGCCACCGCTGCGTGGGCCAGGCCTTCGCCATGATGCAGCTGAAGGCCATCTTCAGCGTGCTCTTGCTGGACTGGGAGTTCGAACTGGCCCAGCCCGCAGACACCTACCGCAACGACCACTCGAAGATGGTCGTGCAGCTCGCCCAGCCGTGCGTGGTCCGCTACCGCCGCCGGGCCGAGGCACGCAGCGCAGGGTCCGCGGGGCACCCGGGAGCGTCCGCCTGATGCGGGTCACGGTCGACAGGGACCTGTGTCAGGGCCACGGTGTCTGCGAGTCCGAGGCTCCCGCCGTCTTCGCGGTGGGGCGCGACCACCAGGTCGAGGTGCTCGACCCTTCTCCCCCCGAGGAGCAGCGCACCGCGGTCAGTGCCGCCGTGCGCTTCTGCCCCACCCACGCGCTCTCGATCGGGGACGACTGATCCCCCACCGACCCACCGACCCACCGACCCACCGCCCACCGACCCACCGACCCACCGACCCACCGACCCACCGACCCACCGACAAGGAGATTCCCCGTGCCCTCGTTCCCCCGCCGTGAGCTCGAAGAGATGATGCAGCGCTGGCTGGACCTCAACCACAAATGCGAGGCGGAGCTGAACTGGCTGCCCCTGGCGGACATGTACACCGAGGACGCCACCTATGGCTGGAACGTCGGACCCAATGACGAGTTCATGGCCGTGGGCCGCCAGCAGATCAGCGACTACGCCGTCGGGCTGGAGATGGAGGGGCTCGGCGGGTGGACCTACCCGTACATGCGCATCCTCATCGACGACACCCAGGGCGAGATCCTCGGGCTGTGGAAGCAGGTGGCCGACGCTACCCGCCCCGACGGGAGTCATTACGAGATCGCCGGCCTCGGTGGCAGCTGGTTCCGTTACGCCGGCGACTTCAGGTGGAGCTGGCAGCGCGACTTCTTCGACGTGGGAAATGCCACCGCCGCTTACATCGAGATGATCCAGGCCGACGCCCTCAGCCCGGGGATGACGGCCCGCATCGAGAAGATGTCGACCGGCCGCCAGCCCGGCCACTACGCGGTGGGCAAGGCCCCGGTCGGGCTGTGGGACGGCGTCGAGCCGACCGTCCTCGGGGACGGCTGAACCGACCGGGGGCCGGGTCCGGTACCGTCCTGGAATGTCCTCCGTGCCGTCCGACCGGCCGATCCGTGCTGCATTCGTCGGGCTCGGCCGGATCTACGACCTCAACGTCCTCGCCTACCGGGACAACCCCGACGTCGAGGTCGTGGCCCTGGTCGACCCGAGCGAGGAACGCAGGCACCAACGCGGCACCGAGTGGCCGGGCGTCGCCACCTTCGCCTCGGTGGATGATCTGGCCGCCTCCGGACTCGATGTGGATACAGCGGAGGCCCTGTTGCCCATCCCTCTGCACTGCGACGAGGTGGTCGCAATGCTCGGACACGGCTGGCACGTCAACCTGCAGAAGCCGATCGGTAACGACCTGGCAGAGGTCACCCGCATGCAGGATGCCGCCACTGCCACCGGACGCACGCTGCGAGTGATGGAGAACTACCTGTTCTACGAGCCGCTGCGCCGCCTCAAGGAGGTGATCGATTCCGGCGAGATCGGCGAAGTCGGCGGCTACCACCTGAAGATGGTGGCCAGCGGGCTCGGCGGGTGGGACGTGCCCGGCGACACCTACCGGTGGCAATTCGAGCAGGCTCGGCGTGGTCGGGGCACGCTGCTGTTCGACGACGGGTGGCACAAACTGTCGACCGCCCTGTGGCTCTTCGGACCGGTGCGCGAGGTGCGGGCCTGGGTGGGCTCCACCGAGGTCGTCCCCGGGATCGCCGTCGACGCGCCGACCACCGTCGTATGGGAGCACCAGAGCGGTGTCCGCGGCGTGTGGGACATCACGCTCGCCGTCGACCTCTACCTGCGCTCGGACTACTACACGAATGACGAACGGTGGGAGGTCACCGGTCGGCGTGGCTTCGCCCGCGTCAACCGGTGTACGGCCCGCGGAATCCAGCAACCGAGTCTGGAGGTGTACCGGGACGGTGAGCTGCGAGCCCACCATGCCCTCGACGACGACTGGGCCAGCAGCTTCCGCGCCTCGGGACTCCACTGGCTCCGGTGGCTCCGGACCGGCGATGGGCCTCTGCGGTGGGGCGTCGACGAAGCCACGGAGGTGCTCCGGATGGCACTCGCCGCCTACGCCAGCAGTGCGGCTGGTGGAGTCGGAGTCAATCCTGCGGACGCTCGGGTAGCCGTGCGCGGGACCACGCACGGGTAGACCATGTCCATGGAGACCCCTACGGCGGCGGACACGACCCCCGGGACGTTCGCCGCGGCCACCGCGGTCACACCGGCCGGCGGGGGGAAGTGGACAGCTGAGATCCGATCCGGCTGGGACATCGGTGGCAACGCCAACGGTGGCTACCTGCTGGCCATCGCCGCCCGCGCCCTGCTCGCCGAGACCGGTCGCACCGACCCGGTCACCGTCACCGGGCACTACTTGGCCCCCGGACGGCCGGGCCCGCTGACCGTCGGGACCCGGGTCCTGAAGGAGGGCAGTCGGTTCACCGACGCGTTCGCGCTGCTCGAGACCGGAGGCAGACCGCTGCTCTCCGTGCTCGGCTCATTCGGCGACCTGGACCAGAAGGGCGCCGACCTCCTTGTCCGTGGCGCACCGCCCGAGCTCCCGCCGCC
>JAKAZC010000153.1 GCA_021826655.1 Actinomycetes bacterium
CCCGGATGGTGCTGTCCTACATCTCCGCGCCGGGCCGCTGGGACCTCGCCGACCCGGACCAGGTGGCCCGGCTGGTCCGGTCGGAGCTCCTCGCCGGCGTGGTGACGCACGCCCCGGCCGGCGGACCACCACCTGGGTAGCCGCCCGGAGCGCTGCCGCCGGTGATTGACGTTGAGACAATGTGTGACCTACTGTTCCAGGCGTGGAACGGTCGACGGGAGCCCTCCGGGCCGTGGATGCGGAGGTCGGGATCCCGGGCACCACATCGTTCGCCCCGGTCCCCGTTTCGGTGGCACAGTCGCCGCACCGGGTGCGCATCATCGACGGTGCCCTGGTGTGCCTCGCCCGTCACGGCACGGTCAAGACGACCGTGGACGATGTCGCCCGTCAGTCGGGCGTGTCCCGGGCCACCGTGTACCGCGCGTTCCCGGGGGGACGGGACGAGATCCTGGGCGCAGTCGTCGACACCGAGATGGCCCGGCTGTTCTCGGCCCTCGGAGTCCGACTCGGCACCGCCGGGGACCTGACGGAGGCCCTCGTCGGGGGAATCGTCGAGGCCTCCGTGCGCCTGCGCGACCACGCCGCCCTCCACTTCCTGGTCGAGCACGAGCCGGGGCTGATCCTGGGTCACCTCGCCTTCGCCGACTCGGACCGGCTGTTGGCCACGGCATCCCGGTTCACGGCCCCGTTCCTGGCCCGGTGGATGCCGCCGCCCGAGGCGGAGCGGGTGGCTGAATGGGCGGCTCGGATCGTCCTGTCCTACGCCATCGCACCGTCCGAACGCACCGACCCGTGCGAGGCAGCGCAGGTCGCCCGACTGGTGTCCACGTTCATGCTCCCTGGAGTCGACGCGCTGCTGTCCGCAGCCGCGGGTCCCATCGACATCACCCCGTTCCACGGGAACCGACCGGTTCCGGAAGGATCCGACCCGACCTGGTGATCCGCACCTGTCCACCGGGCCGGCCGCCGCAGCGCTCCCGACAGGCGACCTCCGCTCCCGCCGACTCCAGCACCGCCGTCCTATCCGCACAACGTCAACCGACCGTCACCAGGGGGAACCAGTCATGACCACCGAGATGAGCAGCACCGAGGCCATCATCGGCCGCAGCGAGATCGACGACCTGGAGGCCATTCTCTCCGTCGTCGGCACCGAGGAGTCCGACGGCCGCCACGTCGTCAACTCGGACTACGACTCGATCTTCACCTGGGATTACGAGAAGGGTGCGCGGCCGAAGCTCAACAAGCTCTACGAGAAGGCGAAGGACGCCCAGTGGAACGGCGAGACGGACCTCCCCTGGGAGACCGACGTCGACCAGGAGAAGCTCGTGATCGAAGCGGCCGCGGCCCAAGGTGGCCATGCGGTGGGCTTCGACATCTCCGGCACCCCGCTCGAGAAGTGGAGCGACAAGGAGTGGGTCACCTTCGGCGTCGAGAGCCAGAACTGGACGCTCTCCCAATTCCTCCATGGCGAACAGGGCGCGCTGATCTGCACCGCCAAGATCGTGGAGTCGGTTCCGTGGGTCGACGCCAAGTACTACGCCTCGACCCAGGTCATGGACGAGGCCCGCCACGTCGAGGTCTTCGCCAAATACCTCGACGAGAAGCTCTCCGGCCACTACGCCGTGAACGCACACCTGCGCATGCTGCTCGACGACATCATCGCCGATTCGCGTTGGGACATGACCTACCTGGGTATGCAGATCATGATCGAGGGGCTGGCACTTGCCGCCTTCGGCTTCATGCATTCGATGACCCCGGATCCGCTGCTCAAGAAGCTGCTGCGCTATGTCATGGCCGACGAGGCCCGGCATGTCGCCTTCGGGGTGCTGAGCCTCCAGGAGTACTACGCCGGCCTGAGTACCGCCGAACTGCGCGAGCGGCAGGAGTTCGCCTTCGAGGCCGCAGTCCGCATGCGCGACCGGTTCCTCCAGCAGGAGGTATGGGACCGCATGGGGGTCGACCCGAAGACCATCCTGCCGGTGGTCCTGTCGGCCCCCGACCGGACCGAATTTCAGGCGCTGCTCTTCTCCAAGATCGTCCCGAACTGCAGGAAGCTCGGACTCCTCGACGCGGCCGACGGCTGGCTCCGCACCAGGTTCACCGAGCTCGGCGTCATCGAGTTCGAGTCGGCCGTGGACACCAGTGAGGAATACGACGCCATGGCGGCGGTGCCGCCGACGCAGCGCGAACTGGTCTGAGCACGACGCCCGTCGGCCGCGCCGATGGGAGGCGACGGCAACCGGAGCAGACCTGACGCGGCGCCTGGGCAGTGGGCAACGGTGCTGCTGGTAGCCTTCGAAACTGTGAACCCTCATCCGACAGCCCTGACGAGGAGCGCCCGGTGAGCACCGCACCCCGCTTCGGTACGGTCGTGACCGCCATGGTCACCCCGTTCGGTCCCGACGGTGAGCTGGACCTAGACGCCGCCGCCGTCCTCGCCCGCCACCTGGCGGCCAACGGGAGCGACGGGCTTGTCGTCGCCGGCACCACCGGGGAGGGGCCCGTCCTGAGCGATCCCGAGCGGATCGCGCTCTTCCGGGCCGTCGTGGAGGCGGTCACGATCCCGGTGATCGCGTCCTCGGGCACAAATGACACGGCCCACTCGATCCTGATGACCAAGGAGGGGGAGGCGGCTGGAGCCGCCGGCGTCCTGGTCGTCACCCCGTACTACAACCGGCCGTCGTCCGCCGGACTGTCGGCCCACTTCCGGGCCGTCGCCGAGTCGACCGATCTTCCAGTGATCCTCTATGACATACCGGTGCGGTCGGGACGCCGGATCGGGCCCGAGCTCACCGTCCGGCTCGCCACGGAGGTCACCAACATCGTGGCCGTGAAGGATGCCACTGGCGACGTCGCCGCTGGCGCCCGGGTGGTGGCCGAGGCACCAGAAGGATTCGAGCTCTACTCGGGTGACGACTCGCTGACCCTCCCGTTCGCCGCGATCGGCGGCGTGGGCGTCATCAGCGTCGCCTCCCACTGGGCGGGCCCCGTCTTCGGTGCCATGCTCGACGCCCACCGATCCGGCGATGTCGCGACGGCCGCGGAGCTGAACCGGAGCCTGCTCGAGTCCTACCGGTTCGAGGCGTCGGAGGAGTATCCGAATCCGGTCCCCGCCAAAGCGGCATGCCGGTCGCTCGGTATCGCAGTCGGTCAGTGCCGGCTCCCGAACGCCCGCGCACCCCAGTCGCTCGACGACCAGGCACGGTCGGTCGTGGCAGGGGTTGCGGCGCCCTCTCGGACCCGGCAGTCGGTTGCCTGAGGGCCCGCGCTCCGCACGGGGCAAGGAGGACGACGGGGTATCGTCCGGCTCGTCCGGCTCGTCCGGCTCGTCCGGCTCGTCCGGGCGTCGGCGGAAGTCCACGGCGTCCGGTACCACCGACGGGAGCGCCAACCCGCCGGCGTCGAAACCGAAGGGCCGGGTAGGCTCCACCACCTCCGGCCAGGCATCGGACACGCCTGCTCCCCCCACCCGCTCCACCCGCTCCACCAAAGCGGCGTCCGGACCGACCGCACGGGCGTCTGCCGTCAGGTCGGGTTCGCATACTCCGGTCCGGGTCGTGTTCCTCGGCGGACTGGGTGAGATCGGTCGAAATTGCGCGTGCATCGAGGTGGACGGCCGGATCCTCGTGCTCGACGTCGGGATCATGTTCCCCGACCCGGACATGCCGGGCGTGGACCTGGTACTGCCCGACTTCACCTACCTGCGGGAGAACGCGGATCGGGTCGATGGAGTCATCCTGACCCACGGACACGAGGACCACACGGGGGGGCTCGCCTACTTACTGCGGGACTTCCCGGTCGACGTCTACGGCTCCGAGCTCACGCTGTCCCTCGCCCGGAGTCGGGTGGACGAGGCAGGGATGGCGAGCCGGGCCAAATTCATCCCCGTACGGGACCACGAGAGACGGCGGATCGGGCCATGCGACGTGGAATTCATCCCGGTGACGCATTCGGTACCTCATGCCTTCGCCACCGTGTTCCATACGCCGCAGGGGATCATCCTGCACTCTGGCGACTTCAAGATCGACCTGCACCCGGTCGACGGGCGACGCACCGATCTGGCACGAATGGGTGCACTGGCCTCCGACCCGGGCATCCGACTCCTGCTCGTGGACTCCACCAACGCGGAGGAACCGGGATTCACGGCCTCGGAGTCCACCGTAGGCGCGACCCTCGAGCGGGTCTTTCTCGCCCGCCCCGACCGCCGATTCATCGTGACGTCGTTCGCGAGCCACATCCATCGGATCCAACAGGTCGCCGACGCGGCAATCGGCGGGGGCCGTGTGATCGCCACCCTCGGACGGTCGATGCAGAAGAACGTGGCGCTGGCTCGGAAGCTCGACCTCCTGCACATCCCCGACGCCGCGCTCGTCGACATCGAGAAGGTGGACGACTATCCGCCGGGCAGGGTGTGCGTGATCTCCACGGGGTCCCAGGGCGAGCCGATGTCGGCACTCTCCCGCCTGGCCGTGGGGGAGAACCGGTTCTTTACGTTGCACGAGGACGACGTGGTGGTCATCAGCGCCCACCCGATCCCGGGAAACGAGTGGTCCGTCGGACGCGTGATCGACAGTCTCCACCGGCTGGGCGTGGAGGTCATCCACTCGGGCGTCGAGAACGTCCACGTCAGCGGGCATGCCAAGCAGGGCGAGCTCGCCATGCTCATGTCCGTCACCCAGCCCGAGTTCCTCATTCCCGTCCACGGCGAGTACCGACACATGGCGAATCAGGTGCGCCTGGCCGCGACCATGGGCATCGACGGCGAACGGGTGCTCCTGTGCGAGGACGGCGACGCCGTTCGCCTGGATGACACCGGCTTGCATCGGGACGGCACGGTGCCCGGTGGCTACCTGTTCGTCGACGGCAGCTCGGTCGGCGACATCGGCCACGGAGTGCTGCGTGACCGGATGGTACTTGCCGAGGAAGGCGTGGTCATGGCCGTCGCCACCGTCGACCTCAAGCGAGGAGAGGTCATCGGTGTCCCCCAGATCGTCACCCGCGGATGGGCCTACGACCAGGACACCGATGCCCTGCTCGACGAGGCACGCACCCAGGTCACGCGGGCGCTCGAACAGGCACTCTCGGGTGGGCACTCCGATCACGAGACGCTCAACCGCGTGGCCCGCAAGGCGCTGGGCAAGCTCGTGGGCGAGCGGACGCGCCAGCGTCCGATGATCGTCCCCGTCATCGTCCCTGTCTGACTCCACGGTCCCCGTCACCGGTGGCATCCCGGGCGCCGGGACGGCTGCACGGCTGCACTTCAGTACGTTCGCATGGCCAGTTGAGGTGGTAGCGCGGCTGCGCTGGGCGAGGTCGGCACGCCATCGGGGACGGGCCCACCCGGTTCCTGCGTTCCGGGGTGTCCCACTCGTCGACATCTCCCAGCGGTAGCGTAGGAACCACTGTGACGACCGCCACAAAGCGTCCAGCTCGGCGATCCGGGGCATCGAAGCCGAAGGGCAAGTCGACACCCCCGTCTCGATCGAGCCGTGACGTCCCCGCGAAGAAGAACCAGGCCGCCAAGGGCGGACGGGGCGGGGCCAGCACGGGGGACTCGGGTGGACTGCTGGCGTCAATGGGCTCGGTCGCCGCAGAACACGCCACGGATCTGTGGGGCGTCATCCTGGTCACGCTGGGCATCCTGTGCGGTGTCGCCTTCTACGGCGGGGACCACGCGCTCGGCCCGGCCGGCCAGGATGGCCGGGTGGGCGTCGGTGACCTGCTTGGCTGGGGGCGATTCCTTCTCCCGCCCGTGCTCATCGCCGTAGGTGTCCGCATGCTGATGGGTCGGGGCGAGGATCTCTCCGTGGACGGGCGGTCACGTCGCGAGCCGGCCCGGGCGGTGATCGGAGGGACGCTCCTGCTCCTGGCCGTCTCCGGACTGGCCGCTCTGGCCGGGGGCTCGCCCGCCCTGGGTGCCTCGCCCGCCGCGCTCGCCTCGTCGGGTGGGTGGTTCGGCGCCGTGATCACAGATCCGCTGGGGTCGGCCCTCGGCGGGTTCGGCGCCGCCGTCGTGCTCGTGATGGTGGTTGTGGTCGCACTCCTCGTGTTCACCGGGGTGACGGTGCGTTCGGTGGCCTCGGCGGTTGCCCGATTCGCCGGCTGGACGTTTGCGCTCGCCAGGGGTGACCGGCCCGCCGACATCGACACCGACGACGATGGGCAGGCCGAGCCGACCGACCCATTCGGTCGGGCACTCGCCGAGGGCCGCCAACCGTCGATGGCTTCGGTGGCCGCGGTCGCTCCCGGCCTCGCAGTCGACCCGGACTCCGCGCATTCGGATCCGGTCGAAGTGGGGGAGGCACATCCCGTTGTCGAGGATCCCGGCATGGTGCAGGTAGCGCTTCCCGAAGCGGCGACGAGGCCGGGCAAGGGCGAGCAGCTCGAGCTCCGGATGGGTGCGCCGATCGGGGACTGGAAGCTTCCGCCTGCCAACCTGCTCAAGCGGGCGAAAGCCCAGGTCATCGACGAGACGGAGGTCGAAGCCGCCGGGGCCGCACTGGTCCACGCCCTCGCGGCGCATGGGGTCGAGACCCGGCTGGTGGGCCGGACGGTCGGTCCGTCGGTGACCCGTTATGAGCTCGAGTTGGGCGCCGGGGTCAAGGTTGCCCGGGTGACGTCCCTGTCCAAGGACATCGCGTACGCCATGGCTTCGCCCGACGTCCGCATCCTCGCTCCCATCCCGGGTAAGTCCGCCATCGGCGTCGAAGTGCCGAATCGCCGGCGCCAACTGGTGGCCCTGGGCGACATCCTCGCGTCGACGGAGGCCGCCCGCGCCACCCACCCGCTCGAGGTGGCGCTGGGTCGGGACATCGCCGGTCGGGCGGTCGTGGCCAATCTGGCCGAGA
>JAKAZC010000154.1 GCA_021826655.1 Actinomycetes bacterium
CGGTCTCGCTTCGCTCGTTTCGGCCGGCCGTCGGAGCAGCCGTGCACACCGGGCCCCGAGGTCGAGCCGCCAACGGCACATCCGCCAGAACTCCTTGCGCAGTGGCTCGTCGAACCGGCGGATCAGCGCCAGGGCCCCGGGATGCGGCCAAGTCGCAGTCACCAGGGGATGGGCCAGCAGGGTCCGCGCCGCCTGCTGGAAGTCCTCCCGCTCAGTGACGTCGAGTTGCGCGGCTACCCGGGCCGTCCCCACCGTCATGCCCGCTGTACCTCGAGCGCGAGACCATCCAGGGTGAGGGCGCCCCCCGACCCGTGCACATGGGTGGTCACATCCGCGGTGGCCAGAGACAGGCGGACCCCCTCCGCCTCGACCTCGACGGATAACTCGCCGGCCAGCGGACGGCGGTGGAGCCCCCGGTCCAGCAACTCGAGGAGGAGGACGAACTCTCCCCGGGGCAGGCGACGGTCTTCCACCGGGCGGGCCCCGAGACCCGAGGCCGCCTCGGCCCGGGTGCCTCGGTACCGCCCGTGCTCGTCGGCGAGCCCTTCCTTGACTCCGGAGAAGTCGTCTGCCGGCCGGGGCGGAGGGGGTGCTGCTCGCCTGCCGTAACGGCGCAGTGTGACCGGCACCTCGACCGGGTCGGCGTCCCACCAGCTCGCGCCACCGGACTCGGCGTCGGGGTCGATCATAGCGGCGGCCAGGTGGATGGGCCGGGCCAGGCCGAAGGAGGCGTCGAACAGCCGATGGGCCTCGTCGGCGTCACTCCGCAAGAACCACCGGGCCAGGGGGCGGAGCTCCGAAGCCCGCGTGATGGGACGGGTGGCGCTCTCGGTCAGGCGCCGGAGGAGGGCCATCAGATCGCGGATGGCTGACGTCGTGGCCCCCGAGAGCTCTTCCACCCCGGACGGGCGTCCGAGGCCGGGTCGGAATCAGGCCACCAGGCCCTCCCAGCGGTCGTTCCAGCGAGCCGCCAGGTCGATGTCGACGAACAGGCCGGCCGAGTCGTCCCCTTCAGTGGCCAGTTGGACGACGCGGTCCACTCCCCGCCGCTCCACCTCGCTCATCCGGGCGGCGATGGTCAACCGGTGGCGGATCACCTCGTCGAGGAACTGCTGGAGGTAGTCGATGAGAAGGTGCTTGTAGGCCAGGAACCGCACTGGGGCGACCTCATGCTCCCGCCGGAGCTCTCCCATGGTGGCGTGGAAGTCCCGGGCGTTGGCTGCGAGGTCGCGCAGAGATCCGTCGAGGTCGCGCAGCCGGAGGTAGGTGGCGGTGGCGTCACCGTCGTCGACTGCCGCGGCCAGGTCCTCGAGGTTCTCCCGGATGTCCCGGAACAGGGCGCGCTGCAGCGAGCCCGAGTGTTCGGCGGCGCCCAGGACGCGGACGACGGCGTCGTGGGCGGCCTGTCCGGCCGGGGTCAGGTGCCACAACTCACGCCGCCGCCGGCACGCCGGCCATCGGGGACGGCGTATGCAGTGCTCGCCGCCGCGACGAACCCAGGCGCGTCAATTCGTCGGTGTTTCCGGGAACCACGCCGACGGGTCGTCGAGATAGAGGCCACAGGCACAGTCCAGGGCCTCCTCTGGGGTTCCCCCGGCCATGCCGGTCGGGAGGAAGGAGTCCTCGTAGTCGTCGTGGCTGGCCCGGTAGATGGCAAATCCCCAGGAGCGGGCCGATCCGCTGTAGCGGAGGCGGCAGAGTCTGATCACGGTGCCGTCCGGGTAGCGACCGTCGACGTATGCAAAGTTGGACCTGAAGCGGATCACGACAGCTGCGAGTTCTGGCCACGCAGTCCGGGCGTGCTGGTTGAGCTGATGGGTGAGGCTGCTCTTTGTCGACTCCGGGGGCGTCTTCACGGTTCCCATCTTGGCGTGCCCCGGGCGTCAGGCGGCGAGCAGGGATTCTGCTCCGGACCGTTAGGCACTGGCCCCGAACCTCCTCGAGGTCGGTGGACATCGGGTACCCGTCGAGAAGCGGCGGACCTGTCAACGGACCATCACGCCGAGGATCTCCCGTAAGGAGCAGGCCGGAAACGTTCACTGGCCGTGGAGGTCGCCCTACCGGTCGAGGGGGAGCTCTGGCGAATCCGATCGGCGGCCCCACCGTACGATTGCTGGGAGGAGCTGGTCCAGACAGCCGCCCTCTGCCAAGCCCACGTGCGGACCCCGTGCGGATCGACCGGTGCTCGCTCGGCTTACCTGGCCCGTGTCCGATGAGGCGCCTGGGTGGTGGCCGTGCTCGAGATCTGGAACGAGTGCTGGGACATGTGTCTGGGCCACGCTCCCCTCGTGCGGACGCCGGCTGGCGGCGCCCCGAACATCCCGGTAGCCATCGACCCGTCACCTGAAATCCGCGCCATCCGTCTCTGCCGTACCGCAGGGTTCGCCCCCGTCCTGCAACTGCCGTTCGCCGCGCGGTCGGGCATCCCACCTACCACGAGGTCGCGGATCGAACCGGCGCCCCGACGAAGACGACGCCACCGCGCAGCTGGTGGCCGTCAGCCGGGGACGTGCACCGGCACTGGTTCGGCGGGGACCGGAGTGTCGCCGGGGCGGAGCTCGTCCGCCCGGACCAGTGCGATGCCCGACACCACCAACAGCCCGCCCAGCGCCTGGAGGAGTGTGGGTCGCTCGGACAGGAGCAGCCAGGCGAAGAGCGTGGCGAACAGCACTTCGGTCAGGCCGACGAAGGAGGCCAGCTTCGCGCCGAGCCAGCGGGTGGCCCCGACCCCCGTCGTATAGGCGACGGCACCCGCGACCATCGAGAGTCCGAGGACCGGGACGAGCCAGCTGACGTGGTGACCGGCGAACGGGACCGATGCGCTGCCGACGTGGAACCGCAGCAGGCCGAGTGCGTCCAGTGCGCACAGGGCGACGGTGCCAACCACCATCCCGCCCCACGCCATGGCCAGCGGCGGCAGGACCTCGTGGGTACGGGCGCACAGCACGAAGTAGCAGGCGAGTCCGGTGGCCGCGCCCAGTCCCCACAGGACCCCGACCAGCGCCACGTGCCGCTCCCCAGTGAGGTGCAGCACCAGCGCCAATCCGACCAGCGTGACCAGCCCCCCGGCCAGGGTGAGCCGGCGGGGCCGTTGCCCTCGTCCCACCCACAGCCACAGGACGACGAGGAGGATGCCGGAGTACTCGAGGAGGAGCGCCACGCTGACCGGGAGGTGGGCCACCGCGTTGAAGTAGCAGAGTTGGCAGGCGCCCACCGCCACCAGGCCGAAGGCGAGGACCGACGGGAGGCTCCGGCCCACCAGGTGCCAGCGTCCCCGGAGCTGGAAGGCCGAGGGAACGGCGAGCACGACCGCGGCCAGGGCGACCCTGAAGGTCACGGCGGCGGCGGGCGACCAGTCCGCCCGGATGAGGGACGATCCGAACGATCCCGAGGTGCTGAAGGTGGCGGCCGACACGACGGCCAGGCCGGCACCTGCGCCGGGGGCCCTGTTCATCGACGGCATCTCGTCTCCCTCGGGACTGTCATGGGTAATCTTGCGCTGACCGGTGACGCTACCGTCGCCTCTGAAAGGAGTCAATCTGGTGTTTGCCCATGACACGGAGATCGCGCTGGCGTCGTCGGCGGCCCTCGTCAACAGCGGCAGGGACGGCACCGAGCAATTGACCGTGGTGGCCGACCTCGATGCGTTCGTCGCGCTGTGGGGCTGGACCGGCGGCCGGACCCGGGACCGCGCCGAGCTCGATGCCGTCCGGAACCTGCGCACCCGTCTCCGTGCCGTGTGGGAGAGCGATGAGGACGGGGCGGTGGAGATCGTGAACGCGCTCCTTCGCGAGGGGTCCGCGCTTCCCCAGCTGGTGCGGCACGACGGATGGGAGTACCACGTCCACGCCACCTCGTCGGAAGCACCGTTGGCCGATCGGATCGCGGTCGACGCCGCCATGGCGTTCGTCGACGTGATCCGGACCGCGCAGCTCGACCGACTCCGCGTCTGTGCCGGCGAGGACTGCTCGGACGTCCTGGTCGACCTGTCGAAGAACCACTCGCGACGGTTCTGCGACCGGGGGTGCGGCAACCGGGCCAATGTCGCCGCCTATCGGGAGCGCCGGCGCGCTTGAGTCCGGCGGTCGGCGGTGGGGGTGCGCATCACGCCACGGGTCGGCGGATGTGCCGGTTCCACCGCCCTGCGGTGCCCGGCCCGGGTGCGTCCGTCGGTGGTCAGACCGGTTCAGGGTAGAACTGCCGGAACCAGCGACGGTACTGCGCCACCGGTCCGTCGACCGTGGTCAGCACGGGCCGGTCGCGGTAGACCTTGTGCTCCCAGATCGGCACGTCCTGCGCGAACTGCTCGTTGGTGATGCGGTCGTTGAGCTCGCTGATCGAGTCGGTGGCCCGGTCGTCCGGCAACGCCATCATCGAGAAGGAGAGCGTCACTTCGGTGACCTCGTCGTCGACGGGGGTCTGGGTGATGTAGGTCAGCATCTCGATCGGATCCTGGCGCACCTCCACCGCCACGATCCCGGGGCCGCACGTGGTCGAGGTCGTCCGGACCTCGTACCCGTCCACGTCCACCGCGGTCACCTTGAGGCTCTGTTCGACGACCATGGACCACGCCTCGAACCGCACCTCGAAGTGGTTGCTGTCGGGTGCCGCCATGTCGTGGACAGCCGAGAAGTGCGCCCGGTCGACGATGTTCTCGGTCAGATCCTGGACGTGGACCCGTACCCGGTAGGTGGAGGACCGCCACGGCGTCCAGTCCCCCCCGACCGGTCGGTACGTGATCACCGGATACCCGGGAGGCAGGTCGTCGGCGTGGTGCCAGACGAAGATCCGACCGTTCCGCTCGCACACCGGCCACGCCCGGAGAGCGGCCCGAGGAGTCCGTTCCGCACCCGGCACCGCGGCGAGCCGTCCGTCGCCGTCGAACTGCCAACCGTGGAACGGACAGGTGATGCCCTCCCCGCACACCCGGCCCCCTACGCCGACATGGGCACCCAGGTGGGGACAGTGGGCATCGAAGACCCGAGCGGCCCCGTCCGCACCGCGGAAGAGCACGAGTTCACGCTCGAGGTACGAGACCGGCCGTACGTCGCCCGGCTGAAGGTCCGCTCCCGCTCCGACGCTGAACCAGCCGTTCGGTGACGCCGGGAAGGGATACCGGGAGGCCACCGCGCTACTCGGCGGTGCCCGGCGCCGGTTCGTGGAACCGTCCGGCGAAGGCGCGCAGTGGAAGGTCGGCGCTCGTCAGCACGCCCGGCCGCGCCTCGCACACCGACCGGATGGCGTTCAGTGCCGGCATGCCGGTGATGGTCATCCCCACCGAGGCGAAGTACTCCGGTGTCCAGGAGCCGTGCGCCATGCCCGTCGCCGGGAAGATCATGTGCCGGTTGACGATCGTGGGATCGCCCTGGATCGTGGTGACGTAGCAGCCCTGGACGTCCCACCGGGGCTCCGTCTTCGGGGTCATCTGCCATTCGAGGTGCATCTCGATCTTGGGCAGGCCGCCCGACATCCCCTTGAATTTGGCCAGGCTGCCGCCCACCGATCCCTTCGGCAACGTCCACCAGCCGAGTTCGACGTCCTCGGTGCAGGCACCCAGCGCGCATTCGAACACGATGTCGTCGATCGCGAGGTCGAAGCAGTCGGCCATCAGGTAGATCGAGTCGGAGAATACCGTGCAGCCGGTCTCCAGCAGTCCGGGTACCTCCGGATCGTCCACCGGCCGCCCGTACCCGACGTTCTTCCACGTGTCGACCGAGTGGTGGCAGGAGACGTCGACGGACTCCAGGACGGTGACGTGGTCGACCCTTCCCATGCCCGACGTCGCCGCCACGCTAAGGATCTGGGCAAGTCCGGGATTCATCCCGGTCCCGTAGAACGTCGCTCCGCCGCGCTGGCACGCGTCCTCGACGAGCTCCGTGGGCCGTGCGCCCGATGGATGGGGGTGATTCCGGTCACGGTGGAACCCGGTGATCCAGTCCGACGTGGTGACCACGTTGATGCCGGCCTCGAGGAGTGAGCAGAACAGGTCGATGTCCGGCCAGACTCCGTTGAAGTTCACGACATCGGGTCTGGCCTCCAGCACGTCGCCCACCTCGTCGGTGGCGGCGATCCCCAGTGGGGCCATGCCGGCGATCTCACCGGCATCACGGCCGACCTTTTCCGGGGAATAGCAGTACAGACCGACCAGCTCGAGGTCGGGATGGTCGACGATGCGGCCCACCATCTCGGATCCCACGTTGCCAGTGGCGAACTGGAAGACCCGGAGCGTCTCCTGTGCCATGGCCATACCTCCCCGAACGATCCCGCCGGCCCCGCCGGACACAGTAGGGCGCAGGTGGACAGATGTCCAGAGGACTGTCTGGACACGAGCCCACGACGGACCGGCGATCCTGGGAGCGGGCCCGAGTCCGGTCGTCCGTGCCGCGCCGTGCCGCGCCCCGCGCACCCTCGGGGTCCGGGCGCAGGCCCGCCTCTGGAGCGCCCCGATCTCACCCGCGATCCGCTCGCCGTCCTGGACCGGGCAATCGGGCCGTAGGGGGACGGCGGCGATACCACGGTCGGACCATCAGGCCCCAGGGGGACCTTCGAGTTCGATCACGACGTCACCGAGGACGCCGCAGCACTCCCCGAGTTCCCGACGGGCGCCGGGCTGCCTCGGCGAGCCCGGTGTCGATCACCTCGACCGGTGTCCTTCCGGCACGCTCTGGCGGTTCGGGCCCGACGCTGGACGGGTGGGCGATCCCCCCGCATCCCCGCATCCCCCCGCATCCCCCCGCATCCCCCCGTACCACGATGAGGACCACGGGATGCGGTGGGTCCACCTCCGGGCACCGACCATGCTCGGGGGTACCGCCGACGTCGGAACGGAAGGTTCCC
>JAKAZC010000155.1 GCA_021826655.1 Actinomycetes bacterium
GTCCGGCCCGCCGCCGCCCACCACCACGACGACGACCACCACCACCACGACCACGACCACGCCCACGTCGACCACGGCCTCGACCACGAAGCCGTAGGGGCGGCGCGGACCGGCCCGGTCGGCCGGTCCCCGTCAGCCGGCGGAGGCCAGGAAGTTGGCGAGGAGCGACGGCCCCTCGAGCGTGAGCAGCGACTCGGGGTGGAACTGCACGCCCTCGACGGCCAGCGTGCGGTGGCGAAGGCCCATGACGACCCCGTCAGAGGTGCGCGCCGTGACCTCGAGTACGTCGGGGATCGTGGAGGGCTCCACCACCAGCGAGTGGTAGCGGGTGGCGACGAAGGGGTCGGGTAGACCGGCGAACACGCCAACGCCTCCGTGGTGGATCGCCGAGGTCTTGCCGTGCATCAGGGTGGGGGCGGACACCACGTCGCCACCGAAAGCCTGGGCGATGGCCTGGTGGCCCAGGCACACGCCGAGGATCGGGAACTCGCCGGACATCTCGCGGATGACGGCGAGCGAGACACCGGCGTCCTCGGGGCGGCCGGGCCCGGGGGAGATCAGGACGGCGTCGGGAGAGTGGGCCCTGATCCCGTCCACGTCGATGGCGTCGTTGCGGAACACGACGGGGTCGGCGCCCAGCTCGCCCAACTCCTGGACGAGGTTGTAGACGAAGGAATCGTAGTTGTCGATGACCAGCACGCGGGTCGCCATGGGTGGACGATCGTACCGGCCCACCGGGCCCCCGGGTCACTGGGGACCGCGGAGGGGTGCCGGGGCCGTGACGCACGGCCACCGGTCACGTGGCGGGTCCGACTCTGGCTAGTGTTCGCCCATGGCATCCACGGCCAAGCACGGAGCGGGCAAGGCGCAGAGGAAGGGCTGGTCCAGCTCGGGCCGTGTGACCGCGTCGACCAAGGGCGCTCCGGCGGGGTCGGGATCCGTCCAGTCCACCCGCTACACACCGCCCATCGACCGGAGCCAGAGGTCGAGCCCCGTCTGGTTGGGGATCGTCATCCTCGCCATGTTCGGACTGGGCGTCCTGATCGTGATCCTGAACTACACCGGCCTGCTGCCCGGTGGGGTCAACAACGCGTGGCTGATCGCCGCCATCGGGGCGATCTTCGTCGGCCTCCTGCTGGCCACCCGCTACCACTGACGCCGGCGGGACGGTCGGTCCGCCCCCGATCCGGGGACGACCGGCCCCGGAGGGCCGGCCGTCCCCGCTCCTTACGGCGTCGGTAGGCGGCGACTGCCCCGGGTCAGCCGAGTCGCTCGATGATGGTGGCGTTGGCCATCCCGCCGCCCTCGCACATGGTGAGGAGCCCGTAACGGCCGTTGGTGCGTTCGAGCTCGTTGAGCAGTGTGGCCATGAGCTTGGCCCCGGAGGCGCCGAGGGGATGGCCGAGGGCGATGGCCCCCCCGTTGACGTTGACCCGTTCGAGGTCCACGTCGAGCTCCTTGGCCCAGGCGATCGGTACCGAGGCGAAGGCCTCGTTGATCTCGATGACGTCGATGTCGTCCATGGTCAGTCCACCGCGCTGGAGAGCCATCTTCGTGGCCGGGATCGGTCCGGTGAGCATGGTGATCGGGTCGCTGCCGGCCACCGCGAAGGCGTGGAACCTGGCCCGGGGCGTGAGACCCAGCTCGGCGGCCTTGGCGTCGCTCATCACGAGGACGCCGGAGGCGCCGTCGGTGATCTGCGACGAATTGCCGGCCGTGACCATGCCGTTGTCGGGCCGGAAGGCCGGCCTCAGGTTGGCCAGGGTCTCCACCGAGGAGTCGGGACGGATCCCCTCGTCGGTGGTGATCAGCTCGTCGGTGTCGTTGCGGTCGTCGTCCTTGATGGCCACCGGCAACAGCTCCCGTTCGAAGCGGCCCTCGGCCGTCGCCTGGGCGGCCCGCTGGTGCGACCGAACGGAGAATTCGTCCATGTCGTCGCGGGTGATTCCCCACTGCTCGGCGATCAGTTCGGCACCCTCGCCCTGGCTGACCAGGCCGCCGCGCTCGGCGTAGCGGGCCATCATGCGTGGGCCGAAGGGGTAGCCCAGGTCCCTGACGACGGAGGCGCCCATCGGGGTGCGGCTCATGACCTCGACGCCGCCCCCGATCACGATGTCATAGGCACCGGCGATGACACCCTGGGCGCCGAAGTGCAGAGCCTGCTGGCTCGATCCGCACTGGCGGTCGAGCGTGGTGGCGGGAACCGACTCGGGGAACCCCGCCGCAAGGACTGCGTTGCGGCCGACGTTCAGCGATTGCTCGGCGACCTGCATGACGCAGCCCATGATCACATCGTCCACCAGCCCGGGGTCGAGGTCGTTGCGCTCCACGAGCGCCCTCAACGGCTCGGAGGCGAGGTCGGCGGCGTGCCAGTTGCGGAGCTTTCCGTTGCGCTTTCCCCCGGGGGTGCGTACGGCGTCGATGATGACGGCGTCGGTCATGGTGCGTCTCCTTCCGAGGTCCGGCGGAGCGGTTCCTGCCGGCCGTGCTCGGGTCAGTTGGATGCTGTGGGACGGGATGCCCCGTGGGGCCTCCTCCAGGAATGCCCTCTGGAGAGACTACCGGTGCGGGTTGGAGGCGGCCACCGAGGTCCCGGGGTCCCGGGGTCACCGTCCCACCCCGGCGCTACGGTCGGAGGCATGACAGGTCGGATCAAGGACATGGACCGCTGGCTGGGTGACGGGGGGATGGAGCTCATCGGCACCGTGGGGGGGTCGTTCGACGCCTACGGGGTGGACGGAGAGGACCTCGGTTGGGTGACCGGGACGTTCACGCCGGCATCTCCCGCCTGCAATCCGCACGGCATCGTGCAGGCCGGGGTACACGGTCTGCTCCTCGACGCCGCCATGAACTTCGCCATCAACGCGGCCCTGCCTGGCAGGTCCCGGACCCGGGCGACCCTCGAGATGAAGGTCGAGACCATGCGTCCGGCGGTGCTCGGTTCGCCCTACCGGTTGCGGGGCGAGGTGGTCCGGCTCGCCCGTCAGGTCGCGTATGCCGAGGCGTCGGTGACCGGGGTCGCCGGCGAGCTCGTCAGCCGTTCGACCGGGACGTTCCTGCTGCACCGGCCCGACGACCCGGGAACGGGTGCGTCGGCCTGACCGGGCCGGCCGCACGGCGGCCGATCCGCCATCGCGGTGCCGTCCGAGTGCCGCCGCCGACCTTCCGTCCGAGGAGTGCCGTGCCCGCACCGACGCCAGTCGTCCCTCAGCCTGCGTCTGATGGTGATCCCCGGTGCCCGGTGTGCCGCCGGGGAGTCCGTGTGCGGATGCCGGGGCACGCCCCCGTGTGCTTCTGCTGCGGCACCGTGGCCGGTCAGCTGCGCCTACCACTCGTGCCGCTGGTCGCGCTCGCCGAGTACCGGGTGGGGGACACGACCCACCGGCGTCTGCGGGCCTACAAGGACGGTCCGGTGGCCGAGTCCCGGGACCGGAGCCAGGCGGTGCTCGTGGCCGAGCTGGCCCGGGCCCTCGCCCACCCGCGGACCGGCCCCACGTCACGCCTGGACCCTTGGGAGGTGGTGACCACGGTGCCCTCGAGCGCCCGACCGGGTGGGGCACCTGCCGAGCGCCTGGTCGATCGGGTGCCCCGCCTGGGCGAGCACCACTTACGGTTGCTCGTCCGGGGCTGCGGAGGTGGCGGGCACCTGCGGGCGGGTCGGGACGTCTTCGACCTGGCACCCGGGGTCGACCGTGCCGGGCTCGCGGGCCTGCCGGTCCTGGTGTTCGACGACACCACCACCACGGGGGCGTCGGCCCAGAGCGCGGCGGCGACGCTTCGACTGGCCGGCGCGCGGGTGGTGGGCATCCTGGTCATGGGACGCGCGCTGGCGCCCGCGGCTGGTGCCGGTGCCCACCGCTCGGACGCCTCCGCAGGCCCGGCGCGGGGCGATCGGTAGACGTGTTATACTTGCTTGCAGCAAGCACCTAGATGGGGGGAGTTGGGCCATCTCCGACCCAGCGGGTGTCCCGCCAGGTCGGCCCCCCGATCCCAGCCCCCCGATCCCAGGACAGAGTCGTGCGTACGCCCTCCCCACACACCACCGAGCGACCGGCAGCGGCACCGGTGGCGCGCGTGTCCGCCGGGCTCGAGCGGTCGTTGACCCAGGTGGGTCGGGCGATCCTCCGACTCGAGGTGCCCGCCGACGCGCTCCCCGACGGGGTGTCCGTCAGCCGGACCGGCCACTGGCTGTTGGTGATGGTCTCGGAGTCGGCCCCGGTGCGACTGTCGGAGATGGCAGACTCGGTGGAGCTCGACCTGTCCACGATCAGCCGTCAGGTGCGGGACCTGGTGGTCGCCGGACTGCTGGCCAAGGTTCCGGACCCTGCCGACGGACGGGCGGCCCTCCTCAGCCTGACCGAACGGGGGGTGGCCGTCCTGGAGTCGGTGTCGGAGGCCCGACGTGAGGTCCTGGCCGAGGCCATCGCCGACTGGACCGACGCGGAGCGGAACGCGCTCGCCGACGGCCTCCACCGGCTCGGGGCCGGGCTGCAGCACGCACGCGACGACGAGAGGATCCGATGAGCATCGACGCAGCACCGAGGGACGCCACGGACGGACCGGGCGGCCAGGACGGCGCCGCGTCAGGGCGGGCGGACGGGACCGACATGCCGGGACTGGCCCCCGACGGCACGGTGGTGGCCCTCACCCACCGCCAGATCCTCCTGGTCTTCAGCGGGCTGATGCTCGGCATGTTCCTCGCCGCGCTCGACCAGACCATCGTGGGGACGGCGCTCCCGACCATCGTGAACAGCCTCCACGGGCTCAACCACATGAGCTGGGTGGTCACCGCCTACCTGCTCACATCGACGATCTCCACTCCGCTGTACGGGAAGTTGTCGGACCAGTTCGGCCGTAAGGGCATCTTCCAGTTCGCGATCGTGGTCTTCCTGGTCGGCTCGGCCCTGGCCGGACTCAGTCAGAACATGCTGGAGCTCATCGCCTTCCGGGGAATCCAGGGGCTCGGCGCCGGCGGACTGATGGCGATGGCCATGACGATCATCGCCGACGTGGTCTCCCCCCGCGAACGGGGGCGGTACCAGGGCTACTTCGGCGCCACGTTCGCCGTGTCGGCGATCGCCGGCCCGCTGCTCGGAGGGGTCTTCACCAGCTACCTGTCGTGGCGTTGGATCTTCTACATCAACATCCCCATCGGTATCGTGGCCCTGGTGGTGACGTCAGCGGTGCTGAAACTCCCCTTCCGCCGCCGGTCGCACCGGATCGACTTCCTCGGTGCCGGGCTGATGATGGTCGGTGTGACCGCTGCGCTCTTCGTCACCGTGTGGGGCGGTACCCAGTACCCGTGGTCCTCGCCGCAGATCATCGCGCTGGCGGTGGTGTCCGCCGCCTTCATCGCCGCCTTCGTCGTGTGGGAGCACCATGCGGCCGAGCCGATCCTCCCTCCCTCCCTCTTCCGCATCGGCGTGTTCCGGACGGCGTCCACCGTCAGCTTCCTGCTGTCCATGGTGATGTTCGGCGCCATCATCTACCTGCCGCTCTACCTGCAGCTGGTGGACGGGGTGTCGATCATGGTCTCCGGCCTCCTGATGGTCCCGCTGATGCTCGGCCTGCTGGCCTCGTCCATCGTCTCGGGTCAGATCGTGAGCCGTACCGGGAAGTACAAGGCGATGCCGATCGTCGGATCGGTCATGGTCGTCATCGGGATGTGGCTGCTGTCCCATCTGGACCTGCACACGCCGCATCTGACCATGAGCCTCTACGTGATCGTGCTCGGCGCCGGCATGGGCATGACCATGCAGATCATGATCCTGGCCACCCAGAACGCGGTGCCGACCGACTCGATCGGCACCGGTACCGCGGCGGTCACCTTCTTCCGGTCGCTCGGTGGCGCCTTCGGCACCTCGTTGTTCGGCGCGGTGTTCATCGCCGGGCTCAGCCACTGGATCCCGCTCCTGGTGCCGGGCGCCGCATCCCGGATCCACGTGAACGGGAGCTTCTCCATGAGCCCGGCGGAGCTGCACTCGTTCCCTCCCCACGTGCAGTACGGGATCCTGGACTCGTTCGTGCGATCCCTGCACACCGTGTTCCTCATCGGAGTGCCGATCGCCATGGTCATGTTCGCGGCGACGCTGTTCCTCAAGCAACTGCCGCTGCGTTCGGCGGCGGGACTCCAGCGCCCGAGCGAGGACCTGGCCATGTCGATGGGCGAGGTCGGGTCCGCCGATGCCGAGCTCGACGAGGGTGCCATCGGCCGGGGTCTGTCCGTGGGCTGAGGGGCGGGGGCCGCGTCGCAGGCGCCGTGGGACTAGAACCGGGGGCATGGACCTCCGCATCTTCACCGAGCCCCAGCAGGGTGCCTCGTACGACGACCTGCTCGCCGTGGCCCGGTCAGCCGAACGGCACGGATTCGATGCCTTCTTCCGCAGCGACCACTACCTGAAGATGGGGGAGGCGTCCGGTCTCCCCGGTCCCACCGATGCGTGGATCACCCTGGCGGGCATCGCCCGGGAGACGTCGAGGATCCGCCTGGGGACGCTGGTCACGGCGTCGACGTTCCGCCACCCCGGCGTACTGGCCATCTCGGTGGCCCAGGTCGACGCCATGAGCGCCGGTCGGGTCGAACTCGGGGTCGGCGCGGCCTGGTACGACGGGGAGCACACCGCGTACGGCATCCCCTTCCCGTCGACGGGCGAACGGTTCGCGCGCCTCGAGGAGCAGCTGGCCGTCGTGACCGGGCTGTGGGCGACGCCCGAGGGGGCCCACTACGACTTCGAGGGCGCCCACTACACCCTGGTCGACTGCCCGGCCCTACCTAAGCCGGTCCAGCGGCCGGGACCACCGATCATCATCGG